>JAUCPW010000049.1 GCA_030373045.1 Candidatus Fermentibacter sp. | reverse complement strand
CCCCCCCCCCCCCCCCCCCCCCCCCCCCCCCCCCCCCCCCCCCCCCTTTTCAAGCAGAAGACGGCATACCAGATACACAGCGCTGTCTCGTGGGCTCGGAGATGTGTATAAGAGACAGGAAACCCGGTGTCATTGCGGAGATGACGAGAAGGAAGCGACAGTGACTTTGCGATGCAAAGTCGCGAGAGCGCCTGAGGGCGGCCGGAACTTGCCGGCCGCGATGCAAGCATCCTGATCCGCCGATGGCGGATCAGGGCACGCACATTCGCAGTTTTCGCAGAAAACTGCTGAAGTGCTACCCGCCGATTTCGCGGAGCGAAATCGGCTAGATATCCGTGTACTCCGCGGCTTCCTTGATGAGCATGTTCGTCGCGGGGTCCTCCTCGGTGCTGAGGAGCGTCATCGCCTGCGACAGGTGCTCCGACAGGTCGCACATCGATTCCGAGAACCTGTTGAGGATGGCCTCGTCGCGCAGCTTCTTGAGCCTGGCCTGCTCCTCGCGCTCCCTCTTCTGCGCCGCCTCCTTCATGTCCTCGGCATGGGCGGTCCCCTTCAGCTTCTCGAGATAGGCCTTCCCGGAGCTGTCGGGGAAGAGGTAGTAGAGCAGCTTCTCCTGCTCCGTCTCGGCGATGGGTATGGATGTGCCGGGGAGGGTCGGGATCGCGCGCGGGAACTGGGAGGAATCGTAGGCCCTCTCGTCGCGGAAGCCGCAGACCTGCTCACGGTAGCCGGGATCCACCGGGAACGGCGTCTTCCCGTAGTAGCCCGCGATCAGGTTCACATACTGGACCGGATTCGCATCCTTGCCCAGCGCGACGAAGTAGGCCTTCACCCCGACGATCTGCGACGTGGGAGTGACCAGGGGGACCCAGCCGGCCTTCGACCTGACCTCCTGCACCGCCTCGAGGGCCCTGTCCATGTAGTCGCTCTTGCCGTCCTTCGCGAGCTGGTTCTTGAAGTTGCTGTACATGCCGCCGGGTATCTGGGATTTCCTGACCGCATCGTTCGGAGGCGGGAAGCCGCATGCGGCCTCCATCCTGTGGACGGTCTCGAGGGCCTGCACGATGCGGCCCTCCGCGAGCAGGTCCAGAGTCTTCACGGCGAGCGGTTCGAGGACATCGCGGCCGGGCCAGACCGACCTGTGCACCTGGAGCGCGAACTTCTTCTCGCATTCCTCGATCACCCCGGTCAGAGCGGCATGGACCCTGCCGAGCCTGACTTCGTCGAGGGCGAGCCCCGTGTCGATCCCCAGGAGGTCGGCGAAGAGGGAGACGATCTCGATGGAGGGATGCGACGAGCCGCCTGCGAAGGGCAGGAAGCATACGTCGATCGAATCGATCCCGGCGAGCAGTGCTATGACCGCGCTCATGTGGCCGTAGCCGGGCGTGCAGTGGGTGTGGCTCACGACGGGGACCCCGAGCCTCTCCTTCAGCGCTGTGTAGTATTCCCAGGCCTGGACGGGATCCTTCAGGCCGGCCATGTCCTTGTCCGAGACCATGTCGGCGCCCGCGGCCTCCAGCTCGAGGGCCTTGTCGACGAAATACGATGTCTTGTAAAGAGGTCCGTTCGTGTAGCAGACCGCGCCGTCGAAGGAGCCCCCCGCCTTCCGGACGCCCTCCAGGGCGGCCATGTAGTTGGGGATGTAGTTGAGGGCGTCGAAGATCCGCATCACGGTGGTCCCGGAGCGGACCGCCTCGCTGTTGAAGTCGCTGACGATGTCGTCGGGATACGGGTCGTACCCGAACAGGTTCTGCCCCCTGGAAAGAGTCCTGAGGCCGCACGAGTAGGGCTTCGCGAGCTCCGACATCCTGTGGAGGCGGTCGAACGGGTTCTCGTCGAGGAACCTCATCGCGCTGTCGAGCGTTGCCCCGCCCCACACCTCCATCAGCTTCACGCCGCAGTCGAGTATCAGGGGCATGGTCTCGAGCACCTGGGGGGTCGACATGCGGGTGGCGAGGAGGGACTGCTGCCCGTCGCGGAGCGAGAGGTCTATGAGGCCGACCGGCCCTCTGCTGCGCGGAGCCATCTTCGGGCCGCCGTGCGAGAACAGCTTCTTGAACATGGGGAAGACTCCATCTGCTTAGCGTGTTTTCGGATACGAAATACGATCGCGCCTTCAGGCAGCCATGTAACATGCCGATACGCGCGGATTCGTGCCAGTGGATCGGAGCCGGGGGTTCGTTGCCCGCTGGGCCATGCAAGGCTATACTGGCGCGGATGCGCGTTTGCCGACGACGGAAGCGACCTTGTCCACAGCCATGCTCCCGGGGAGAGGGAATGAAGATCTGCCTGGTCTATCCGCCCTATGGTTCCGGCAGGAGGTCGAAGTACTTCCCGTTCGGGCTGGCGTACGTCGCTGCATCCCTGAGGAATGCCGGCCACGATGTCACCGTGGTCGACATGGAGGGCTCGGACCTCTCCGTGGATGCGGCCGTCGCGCAGGTCACCGCCGTGAAACCCGGCATGATCGGCATAGGCGGGATGGTCACCCGGTTCAGGTATGCCAGGGAACTGGGCAGACGTCTCAGGGAGGCTCTCCCGGACGCCTTTCTCATCGCCGGGAACAGCGGAGCGACCACCCTGCCAGGCATCTATCTGGAGTCATGCCGCCTTGATGCCGCGGTCAGGGGAGAGGGCGAGACGACCGCCGTCGAACTGGCCCGGGCTGTCGAGTCGGGCGGGGAGTGGAGGGAGATACCCGGGCTCGCATTCCTGTCCCCGGAAGGAAAAACCGTCCTGTCGCCGGAGCGGGAGCATGCAGGAGATCTGGACGCTCTCCCCTGGCCTGCCTGGGAACTCTTCCCGATCGAGAGCTACATCCACAGCCTCGATCACAGGGGGAAGCCGACCCGGCACATGGAGGTGGTGGCCAGCAGGGGCTGCCCGTTCGAATGCGTCTACTGCTACCGGATCTACGGGCGGCGCGTCAGGAGGCGCAGCCCCGAATCCATCGTCGCGGAGATCGAGGAGCTTGTGCGCAGATACCGCATACGCTACACGGGCTTCCCCGACGACCTCTTCACGAGCGACAGGTCCTTCGTGCTCGAAGTCTGCAGGCTCATGAGGGAGAGACTCCCCGGTCTGCGCTGGTCGTGCCTCGGCCGGGTCAACACCGTGGACGAGGACCTGCTCTCCGAGATGAAGAGGTCGGGCTGCTACTGGATCAGCTACGGGATCGAGTCCGGGAGCGCCGGGATGCTCGAGACGATGAATCGCAGAGTCACTCCGGAGCAGTGCCTCAAGGCGCTGCGGCTGACCCGGAAGGCGGGCATGCACGCCGAGGGCAGCTTCATGATCGGGATGTACGGGGAGACGCGGGAGACGGTGGAGGAGACGGTCGAGTTCTGCAGGAAGGCCGACATCACCGCGCCGATGCTCTTCGTCACGCCCTATCCCGGGACGAGGATCTTCGACCGGGCGCTGGCGGATGGCAGGATCGGCGATCTCGAGCGCTTTCTCGAGAGCATGAACGCCGCGGACTCTCTTCTTGTCAATCTCACGGACATGTCGGACGATGAGCTGCGCGACCTCCGGAAACGGGCGCAGGCCAGGATAGGACTGGGCTATCTGCTGAGGCGACCCTTCACGAGGATACCCGCGCTGATCCTGAGGCATCTCTTCCTCATGGGTCCGGCCGGGCTGGCGAGGGATCTCGCGGCCGTCATCGGCTCGACGACGGGGCGGCGCGCGAAGGGGCTTGACCCGGAACCGCGGGTTCGATAGAAAGAGACGGGAACAAGCTCTGGGGGGAAGCATGGTTACGGAGAACAGGGCCAGGGTGGCCTCGCTCGTGCGGGAGGCCAAGGCCGAACTGCAGAAGGGAAACAGGGACGAAGCCTTCGTCATTCTCAAGAAGGCTCTCTCCATGGACCCCGGAAGCAGCGCCGTGACCGAAGCGATCCTCGCGATCGAGAAAGAGCAGATCTTCGAGAAGGAGAAGGCCGCCGAGGCCGTGAAGATGGCGGAGAAGGCCGCCGAGGAGGCCAGGGCCGCTCGTGAGGCCCGGGCGGCCAGGGAGGCGAAGGCCGCACGTGTGGCGAAGGCGGCCGAAGAAGCCAGGATTGCTCGCGAGGCCAGGGAAGCCGAGGAGGCCAGGGCCGCTCGCGAAGCCCGGGAAGCCAGGGAGGCGAAGGCCGCCCGTGAGGCCAGGGCGGCCGAAGAAGCCAGGATTGCTCGCGAGGCCAGGGAAGCCGAGGAGGCCAGGGCCGCTCGCGAAGCCCGGGCCGCCAGGGAGGCGAAAGCCGCCCGGGAGGCGAAGGCGGCCAGGGAGGCCAGGGCCGCACGTGAAGCCAGGGCCGCCGAAGATGCCAGAATCGAACGCGAAGCCCGGGAAGCCGAGGAAGCCAGGGCGGCACGCGAAGCCCAGGCGGCACGTGAGGCGAAGCTCGCCCGGGAGGCCCGGACGGCTCGCGAACTGAAGGCGGCGCGCGAAGCCAGAGAGGCACGCGAGACCCAGACTGCGAAGGAAGGCAGGCCCGATCCGGCTGCATCCCCGATCAGACCCGTCAGGGAGGCCCGGACATCCATCGCGCCCCAGCCCCGGGCGTCCCGCGAACCCGCCCCGATCATCGCACCCGAGAGCACAAGGCGCACTGTCGATCCGGGGTTCGATCCGACGAAACCCCTCGTGACCCCTCCACTCGAGAATCGCGAGCACAAGAGCGAGAGTACTGCCAGGCCCGAGACCGAAAAGGCGGTGAAGCCCGCACAGAAGGCGGCATCAGAAGGTCACCGCGCGGCACCCGCACCCCCCCAGCCGGTCAGGCCTGCGCCATCCAGGCCCGCTTCAGGCATATCATCCCGGTCCATAGCCAGACAGGCCGTACCCGGCGAGGTTCCGGCCCCATCGCCCGCCCGAAGGGCCGAAGCGGCCCCCGAGGCCGGAGAAAGGACAAGCGTGCCTGTTCCTCAGAGTGTCAGAGAATTCTTCGAATCAGCCGAGAGGGCTCTCGCCGCGGGAGACGAGGCCGGAGCCGTCGGCTTCCTGAAGAAGGCAAAGGCCGGGGCTCCCGAAGATCCGGAGGTCAGGGCCCGTATCGGCGCTCTCCAGCGGAGGATGAAGGCCGAGAACCTGGTCCGGCTCGGAGAGCGGAAACTGGCGGCAGGATTGCCGCAGGAGGCGTTCGCGTCGGCTCGCGAGGCGTTCGCTCTCATGCCGCAGGCCGCCGGGCTGGAAGACCTGATCTCCGCGCTCGAGAAGTCCCCCGTCCCCGCCGGGGCTGCTCCCCAGACCAGGGCGCAGCCGGCGGCTCAGGCGGCTGCTGCAGCCTCCAGACCCGCCCTCCAGGACGGGGCGGAGGAGTACATCCGCAGGGTCCGCGAGCAGATATCCCTGAACGCGTTGCCCAACGCGGCTGCGATAGCCGCCGAGGGCCTCGAGAAGCATCCGGACAACGAACTCCTGTTCACCTTCGTGGACAAGTTCAGGAGGATGCGCCTGCTCAAGTAGAGCCTGGCGCATGCGCAGAGGCCGGAGCCCGGATCAGCCTCCGAAGAAACCCGGTACGCAGGTCAGCAGGATTCCGAGAACCAGGGAAACGACGCCGGCCAGGAAGACCAGCCCCGACACGGGAGCTGCGGGCCTGCCGCGGCCCAGCATGACGAAACCGGCTGTCGAAAGCGCGAACCCAGCCGCTGCGAGGACGAGATATCTCAGGTCCAAGGGATGCTCCCGTTGCCGAGAGGGCGTCAGCCCAGCTCGAGCAGGATGAAGATCGTATGCCCCCCGCGCCAGACGAGCAGGAGGACTCCGTCGCCGGAAGCTGACACCAGGCGCCGGGCCTCGTCAACCGAGGACACCGGCTCTCTGTCCACCTCGACTATTATGTCGCCCCGCACGAGCCCCGACCGGTCTGCGGCGCCGCCCTGGTCGGTCGATGCCACGATGACTCCCGTGCCGTCGTATCCGAGCGAGGCAGCGGTTCTTTCGTCGAGATCGGCAAGGGTCCAGCCCGTGCCGGTCCTGACCGTCGTCTGTTCGACGGCCTGGGCTTCAGGGGCCTCTCCGGGCTGCTCTCCGACCTCGGCCTCCATCTGGAGCATGCCGCCGTCGCGGCTGACCAGCAGCCTCACGGTGTCGCCCGTGTCCATGGCGGCGATGGTGTTCCTGAAACCGGCGACCGACTCGACGGGCTCTCCGTCGAGCCCGACGATCACGTCACCGACACGGAGGCCCGCCTCTGCGGCAGGGCTGCCCGGCGCCACCTCCGACACTATCACGCCGCTGTCCTCGCCGAACTCCTCCTCGAAGCCCGCCGTGACGTCCTGGATCATCACGCCGAGCCATCCCCGCGAGACGGAGCCCTGCTCCATGATCTCGGATGTAACCATCTCCACGATGTCGACGGGGATGGCGAAACCTATCCCGTCGTATCCCCCGGTGCGGCTCGCGATGGCAGTGTTGATCCCCACCAGTTCGCCGTCGAGGTTCACCAGTGCCCCGCCGCTGTTGCCCGGATTGATTGCTGCGTCGGTCTGGATGAAGTCCTCGTAGTCGGTCAGCCCCACGCCCGTGCGCCCGATGTAGCTGATGATGCCCTGGGTGACGGACGAACTGAGTGCGAACGGCGATCCCACAGCGAGCACGATCTGCCCCACCCTCAGATCACCGGCGTCCCCCAGGGGCAGGGCCGTGAGAGGGATCTGGCCGGGGTCGATCTTCACAACCGCCAGATCGGTCCTGGGGTCGGTTCCCGTCAGGACCGCGGGGAACCTCGACCCGTCGGGCAGGATGACCTCGAGTTCGTCGGCTCCTTCGACGACGTGGTTGTTCGTCGCAATGAAGCCCCGGGGATCTATGATCACGCCGCTGCCGAGGCCCTCCCTGACGTACTCCCTCTCCTGCATGCCCGGGAAGCCGAACCACGGATCGATCCCGAACGGGGATGGGATGGACTGGAAGTCGGGGAATACGGCCTTCTCGACGCTTCTCGATGTGATCGTCACAACCGAGGGCCCCGCCGACGAGGCGATCTCGCAGAAAGCCTCGCTGAGCGCCCCGGGATCGGTGACCGGCTCCGATCCGGGCGCTCCCGCCGGATCGGCCGCCGCCATGGCTCCGGGCTCCGCCTGGCCCCTGCAGGCCGAGGCGGAGATGAGGAGCAGCGCGGAGACAATGCTTCTGGAAAGTGTCATCGCCGTTTCCTCCGGGTTTTCATACGCTCCCGTGCTGCCTCCGTATACCCTCGAGCGACTGGAGCTGTTCCCACAGGCGGCGCTCATCGTCGTTCGCGGGCACGGGCACGGAAACCTCGACCCGGACGTACTGGTCGCCGCGCGACGAACCGTGCGGCACCCCCTTCCCGGGGATCCTCAGGATGGTGCCGGGCTGGGTGCCGGGCGGGATCCTGAGACGGATCCTGCCGTCCAGGGTCCGCACCGTCATCGTGGTGCCCAGGGCCGCCCTCGGGGCGGTGACCGTAACCGAGCAGTGTATGTCCAGCCCTTCGCGGCGGAGGAACCTGTCGGGACTGACCCTCAGCCTGATGATGGCCGACGAGCCGTCGGGCTGCCTGAGCCTCAGCAGATCGCCGTCGGACGAGCCCGGAGGCACGTCGATCGACATGCGCTGGTTCGAGGACGCCCTTCCCGTGCCGCTGCAGGAGCCGCATTTCGCCGTGAGGACCCTGCCCGTGCCCCCGCAGCCGGTGCACGCGTGCATCGTGCTGAAGGCTCCGCGCTTCTCGGTCCTCGTGCCGCTGCCCTTGCAGGTGGGACAGGTCTTCTCCCCCGTGCCGCCCGCCCCGCCGCAGACCGGGCAGGGCTTCTCGACCCTGACCACGGCGTCGACGACGCCCCCTCGCGCGGCAGTGGCGAACGGGATGACGACTTCGCCCGAAGGGGCCTGTCTGGCGGAAGGCCTGGGTCTGCCCCCCCCGAACAGGGTGCTGAGAAGATCCTCGAATCCTCCGAAGCCTCCGCCGCCCATGTCGTAGGATTCCCCGCCGGCCGCGCCCGCATCGCCGAAGAAGGCTCTTCCGCTGCGCAGGTCGTCGTATCTTGCCCGCTTCTCGCTGTCGCGGAGAACGTCATAGGCGTCTGAGATCTCCTTGAACTTCTCCTCGGCGCGTCTGTCACCCTGGTTGGCATCAGGGTGGTACTTCCGGGCCAGCTTCCTGTAGGCCTTCTTTATCTCGTCCTCGGTGGCCTTCTCGCCAACGCCGAGGATGGCGTAGAGATCCCTGCCGTCCGTCAATCCTGCTCCGCGTCCCCGCCGGCGGCCCTGCCGGCTCTGCCGACCTTGACCATGGCCGCCCTCACCAGCTCCCCGTCGATGGTGTATCCCTTCCTCAGGATCTCGAGTACGATATCCTGCTCGATGTCCTCGACATCCTCGGCGAAGACCGCCTCGTGCTGCGTGGGATCGAAGGGATCGAGAGGGGCGAGCGGAAGGGCCTCCAGGCCCTCGCGGCGGAGGAGAGCCTCGAGCTTCGATGCGATCTGGAACAGTCCGGCAACCGTATCGGACGCCGGGGTGCCGCTCGCGCTGTGATCCCTCGCGAGGTCGAGATCGTCGAGTATGTCGAGCAGGCTCACGATCAGGTCCTTCCTGCCCTGCGAGCAGAGCCTGTGGAAGTCCCTCGCCTGCCTCTTCCTGTAGTTGTCGAATTCGGCCTGCAGCCTGAGGTTCTGTTCGCGCAGCGTCTCGATCTCGCCTGACAGATCGGTTTCGACGGCGGCCTCGACCGCGGCCTGATCCCCGGCCGGAACCTCGTCCCCGGCTCCGGCGGAGCCCGGTGCTTCAGTCTCAGGGGGGGGCGGCTGATGCTGCCTCCTGCGCGAGTACGACGCCTCTCGCCGGTGCCTGGACTGGGATCTCCTGGGGTCGCCGGTCACGCTCATTCGTCCACCACTTCGAAATCGGCGTCGACGGTCTTCCCGCCCTGCTCCGGCCCTTCCTGTCCGGGCCGGGAGTCTGCGCCGGTCTGCCCGGCAGCCTGGGCCTGGGCGTGAATCGATTCTCCGGCGGCGCTCCAGGCCTTCTGGAGGTCTTCGAGGGCCCTGTCCAGAGCCTGGTCGTCATCCGACTGCCTTGCCGAGCGCACGGCCGCAGACGCAGAGTCGAGGGAGGCCTTCAGCGAGGGGTCGAGCCTGTCGCCGAAGTCCTTCAGACCCTTGTCGACCTCGTAGACGAGCGAGTCGGCCATGTTCCTCTTCTCGGCCTTCTGGCGCTTCTGCTCGTCGTCCTTCGAGAACCTCTCGGCCTCGCCCACCATCTTCTGGATCTCGCTCTCGGAAAGTCCGCTCGAGGCCTCGATCCTGATCTTCTGCTCCTTGCCCGTGGCCTTGTCGCGGGCCGACACGTGAACGATGCCGTTGGCATCCAGGTCGAACGTCACCTCGATCTGGGGCATGCCGCGCGGAGCCGGCGGGATCCCGTCCAGGATGAACCTGCCCAGCGTCCTGTTGTCGGAGGCCATCTTGCGCTCGCCCTGGAGAACGTGGATCTCTACGGCGGTCTGGCCTTCGGCGGCCGTGCTGAAGATCTGGCTCTTCTTGGTGGGGATGGTCGTGTTGCGCTCTATGATGCCCGTGGAGATGCCGCCGAGCGTCTCGATGCCGAGGGTCAGAGGAGTTACGTCTAGGAGAAGGACGTCCTTGAACTCGCCCGTCAGCACGCCGGCCTGGATGGCGGCGCCCACTGCCACCACCTCGTCGGGGTTGACGCCCCTGTGCGGCTCGCGGCCGAATATCTCGCCGGCGATCTTCTGCACGAGGGGCATCCTGGTCTGCCCGCCCACGAGGATCACCTCGTCGAGCTTGCCGGGATCGATCTTCGCGTCCTTGAGCGCATCGAGGCAGGGCTTCCTGGTCCTCTCCACCAGGTCGTCCACGAGCTGCTCGAGTTTCGCCCTGGTCAGCTTCATGATCATGTGCTTCGGGCCGGAGGAGTCGGCCGTGATGAAGGGCAGGTTGATCTCGCTGGTCTGCGTGGTGGAGAGCTCGCACTTCGCCCTCTCGGCCGCCTCCTTGAGCCGCTGCAGGGCCATCGGATCGCGGGAGAGATCGACGCCCTCCTGCTTCCTGAACTCCTCCACCAGCCAGTCGATGACTCTGAGGTCGAAGTCGTCGCCACCGAGATGGGTGTCGCCGTTCGTGGACCTCACCTCGAACACGCCCTCGGCGATCTCGAGGATGGAGATGTCGAAGGTGCCGCCGCCGAGGTCGAACACGGCCACGGTCTTGCTGATGCCCTTCTTGTCGAGCCCGTAGGCGAGCGAAGCCGCTGTCGGCTCGTTCACTATGCGCAGCACCTCGAGCCCGGCTATCCTTCCTGCGTCCTTCGTGGCCTGCCTCTGGCTGTCGTTGAAGTATGCAGGCACGGTGACGACGGCCTGGGTCACCTTCTCGCCCAGGTAGTCCTCCGCGGTCTGCCGCATCTTCTGGAGGACCATCGCGGAGATCTCCGGAGGGGAGTACTTCCTGCCCTGGATCTCGATCATCGCGTCGCCGTTGGGCCCCTCGACCACCTTGTAGGGGACCCGGGCCTTCTCGGCGTCCACCTCGCTGAACTTGCGCCCCATGAACCTCTTGATCGAGAACACCGTGTTCACCGGGTTCGCTATGGCCTGCCTGCGGGCGACGACGCCGACGTGGCGCTCCCCGCCGTCGGTGAAGGCCACGACGGACGGAGTCGTCCTGAAGCCTTCGGAGTTGGGGATGACGAACGGCTCCCCGCCCTCGAGGATCGCGACGCACGAGTTCGTGGTCCCGAGGTCTATCCCTATGACCTTGCCCACTGCAACCATCCTTTCACTCCCACTGACGATCTTTCCCGGGCTGTCCGGCCACGGCCGGCGCCCCGTGTTCCTATTCCGGTCTTATCCTCACGGTCACGCCGGTTCCGGCGAGAGGGAGGACCACGTGCAGGATTCCGTTCTCCAGTTCGGCGGATGCCGAACCCGCGTCGACCTCCCCCGGCAGTGCAACGCACCGGGAGAATCCGCCCTGCAGGCACTCCCTGACGAAGGTCTGCCCGAGCCCCGCTCCCGGGGCGCTCCTGCGCCCGCTCATCCGCAGCGAGTCGGAACTGACGTCGATGTCGATCTCGCCCGGGGAGAATCCAGGCACTTCGGCCACGACGTGAAGCGCCCCGTCACCGCGGTAGACGTCTATGGCAGGCTTCCGCGAACCGCGCCCCGCAGCGACGGCCGAGGGGCCGCCGCATCCGCAGGCTTCCCGGCAGGCGCTGACAGCCCGCTCTCCGCAGCGGTAGTCTCTGGTACGGTGATGCATCGCCTCTCCTGGTCATGCCGGCCGGACGTTCTCCGGCCTCTGGAGACAATCAGCAACAGCCTTGCCAGAACCATCCTGCGCCGCATGATGCTGTCGGACATCTTGTTGTGTCCGCGTCACCCCTCCCGGGAACCGGAGCCGGTGCGCACTGGGGCTATTGTGGCGCAGGGCCGCAGGCCTCTCGCAGAAACCGTGTCCCAGGCTATATTCCGTTTCTTGTGCCCAGCCTCCGGATCGGCATGTCGGACCGGGGCCGGCGACGGGATTCTCAGGCGGTTCATCAGGGTCCGGATACGGGATTAGGACCCGTGCAAGGGACTCATAAAAGGAAGATACGGGTACAGTCAGGTTCTCGATGTGGTCATCAGGGTCCGGGTCAGGCATTCGGATTCGTGCAAGAGACTCATAAAAGGAAGATACGGGAACAGTCAGGTTCTCGATGTGGTCATCAGGGTCCGGGTCAGGCATTCGGATTCGTGTAAGAGACTCATAAAAGGAAGATACGGGAACTGGATGGATGCGATAGTTGTCAGGGGGGCCAGGGAGCACAACCTGAGGGGCATCGACGTGTCGATCCCCAGGAACAGGCTCGTGGTCGTCACCGGCGTCTCCGGCTCGGGGAAGAGCTCGTTCGCTTTCGACACGCTCTACGCCGAGGGCCAGCGCAGATACATCGAATCCCTCTCGGCCTACGCCCGGCAGTTCCTCGGGCAGCTCGAGAAACCGTTGTACGAGAGCATCGAGGGGCTGTCGCCGGCCATCTCGATCGAGCAGAAGACCGTCAGCCACAACCCGCGCTCCACGGTGGGCACCGTCACCGAGATCGCCGACTACCTCAGGGTCCTCTACGCCAGGATCGGCCAGCTCCACTGCCCCTCGTGCGGAAGGGGCGTGGGCAGGCAGTCGGCGCAGCAGATAGTCGACAGGATCTCGTCGATGCCCGAGGGCAGCCGCCTCCTGATAGCCGCCCCTCTGGTGAAGGGCCGCAAGGGGGCCTACACCGAGCTGCTCGCCGACCTCCGGAAGAAGGGCTACGTCAGGATCCTGGTCGACGGGGAGATCCGCTCCCTCGACGAGGGGATCAGGCTGCAGGAGAAGCGCAGGCACGACCTCATGGTGGTCGTGGACCGCATCTCCGTGAAGCCCGGGATCGACACAAGGCTGACCAGCTCGGTAGAGACGGCGCTGAAGGAGGGATCGGGCGGCATGGCCGTCGTCGACGCCGACAGCGGTGAGCAAACCTTCTTCAGCGAACAGAACGCGTGTCTCCACTGCGGGATATCGTTCCCCGACCCCACGGTGCAGCTCTTCAGCTTCAACAATCCCGCCGGCATGTGCCAGACCTGCTCGGGCCTGGGGTTCGAGATGAAGGTCGATCCCGACCTCGTCGTGCCCAGGCCGGCCCTCTCGATCAAGGACGGGGCGGTCGCTCCCTGGGGCGAGCCCAGGGGATGGACCGCGACCCTGTCCAAGGCCCTCGCCGAGGCGTACGACTTCAGTCTCGGAACGCCCTGGAAGCGCCTCTCTGAAGAGCAGCAGCAGGCGGTCCTCAGGGGCACCACCGACACTAAGATCCTCAGGTTCGCCTGGGAGGGAGAGCACAGCCGGGGGAACTGGGAGGGTCCCTGGGAGGGCGTGATCCCCAGGCTCGAGAGGCTCTACCTGACGACCTCGAGCGAAGGGTCGCGGGCCGGTTACGAGAAGTTCTTCCGCCGTACCCCCTGCTCGTCCTGCGGAGGATCGCGCCTGCGCCCGGAGGCCCGTTCCGTGTACGTTGCGGGGCGCGGCATCCACGAGCTCAACTCCATGACCGTCGGCGACGCGTGGAACTTCTTCCAGGAACTCGGGCTCGGCCGGAACGACCTGCTCATCGCGGGAGAACTCCTCAAGGAGCTCAAGGGCAGGCTCGGCTTCCTGATGGACGTCGGCCTCCACTACCTGACCCTCGACAGGGCCGCCCCCTCCCTCTCCGGCGGGGAGGCCCAGAGGATAAGGCTGGCGAGCCAGATAGGAAGCGGCCTCACCGGAGTCCTCTACGTGCTCGACGAGCCCACGATAGGGCTGCACCAGCGCGACAACCTGAAACTGATCAGCACCCTCGAGAAGCTGCGCGACCTGGGCAACACCGTCGTCGTCGTGGAGCACGACAGGGACACCATCCTGAGGGCCGACCACGTCGTGGACTTCGGGCCGGGCGCGGGCACGGACGGAGGCCTCGTGGTCTCGGAGGGATCCCCGGCCAAGATCATGGCCGACGAGGCGTCGCTGACCGGCAGATATCTGACGGGGCGCGAGCGGATAAGCCGGATAAGACCCCCCAGGAGCAGGGCCCACGGCACTCTGACCCTCGACGGGGCAACGCTCCACAACCTGCGGAACGTGACGGTCTCGTTCCCTCTCGGGCGCTTCATCTGCGTGACGGGCGTGTCGGGCTCGGGCAAGAGCTCTCTCGTTACGCAGACGCTCTTCCCCGCGCTCTCGGAGCTCTGCGGGGGCGCATCCGGGACGCCGGGGCCGCACAGGGGCATCAGGGGTTACGAGAACGTCGACAAGGTGATCAACATCTCCCAGGACCCGATCGGCCGGACGCCGCGATCCAATCCAGCCACCTACACCAAGGTCTTCGACCAGATCCGCACCGTGTTCGCCGGGCTGCCTTCGGCGAAGATGCGGGGGTACTCGCCGGGCCGGTTCAGCTTCAACGTGCACGGCGGGAGGTGCGAGGACTGCCAGGGCGCCGGGGTGAAGAGGATCGAGATGCATTTCCTCGCCGACGTGTTCGTGGTCTGCGAGACCTGCGGGGGGATGCGCTTCAACCGCGAGACCCTGAGAGTCGCCTTCCGGGAGCACAACATCGCGCAGGTGCTCGACCTGACGGTCAGGCAGGCGATGGAGCTGTTCGAGCGGATGCCCGCGGTGGCCAGGACCCTGAAGGTGATGGACGACGTGGGGCTCGGGTACATCAAGCTCGGACAGCCGGCCACCACGCTCTCCGGCGGCGAGGCGCAGCGCGTGAAGCTGGCCCGGGAGCTCGCTCGCCCCGGCTCCTCCCACACCATGTACATCCTCGACGAACCTACCACCGGCCTCCACTTCCACGACGTGAGGAAGCTCCTGCACGTGCTCGACCGGCTGGTGGGCCAGGGCAACACGGTCGTGGTCATAGAGCACAACCTCGACGTGGTGAAGAATGCCGACTGGATCATCGATCTCGGTCCGGAGGGCGGCGACGGCGGCGGCATGGTGATAGCCGAAGGCACTCCCGAGGACGTGGCTGCGGTCGAGGGGTCCTACACCGGGAGATTCCTGGCGGAAGTACTCGGCGACTCCTGAGGATACTCGATCCCGAAGGCCTGGAACGGATCGGGGGGATCCCCCATGATCTGCGCGAACCGCGACGTGTCCAGGGACAGGTCTTCGGGGACCCCGGGCGGCCTGTAGCCCGCAGGAGGGCAGTCCATCCTGCCCAGGTGCGCGAACAGCATCTCCGCGAACGCCGATCTCGCCAGGGAATGAAGCCCGGCAACCAGGAGCAGCCCCCGGGCGCCCGCCCCGAAGGCCCCCATCACCGCTCCGGGGAGCCAGCTCACCGGGGTATGGTTGCGCCAGGAGTCGACATGGACGCTCCCGACGAGCCCCGCCAGCAGTTCCTCCGAGAATGTGCGCCTCGAGGCTCCCACCTCGCCGAAGAGAACGGAAGTCCTCACCACGAGTGCATCGGGATGGGCCGACAGCACCGACAGGTCGCCAAGCAGCTTCGTCCAGCCGTAGATGGAGCGTGGGACGCAGGGAGACCGCTCGCCGTAGGGGGGCGTGGCTCCGCCGTACACGAGATCGGTCGAGAAGTGGACGAGAGGGATGCCCAGGGAGCTGCAGACCCCCGCCAGCCCCCGGGGGAGCAGTGCGTTCGCGAGAAGGGCGCCTGCCGGGTCGTGCAGGCAGTCACGGGGCGACGACATCGCGCAGGCGTTCACGACCAGGTCGGGCCGCAGCTCGCCGAGCAGGGAGGCGGCGCATCCGGGCGCCGAAAGGGATGCGCCGGGGCGGGAGACGATCCTGCAGGTGCCTTCCAGGGCGCGCCTGAAGGCCGTGCCCAGCCTGCCGGAACTCCCCAGCAGCAGGATCGGACGGGGGGGCTCAGTTCCCGACGAGGATGAAGCTCGCGCTGCCCGAAGCAACTACCTCCCCCTCCTGCAGCATCTCCGCCGATGCCCTGGCAAGCCTGCCCCGGCTCTCGGTGACGCGGGCCGTGACTACGGTTTCGATCCCCGTCCTGGCGGGCCTCCTGAAGCAGACCGATATCTCCGCCGTGGCGTACCGCCCGCCCAGGCTCATCGAGGCATAGGCCATCGCCTCGTCGAGAACGGCGGTCACCATCCCCCCGTGCATCACGCCGGCCCAGCCCTGCGTCTCCCTGGGCGGCACCAGCTCGAGGCGGCAGGAGCCGCCCTCGCCCCTCGGCGAGAGCCGGAGGCCTGACGGGTTGTCCTTCCCGCACACGAAACAGTAGTCGTCGTTCACCGCAAATCCCGTCCCGCCGCCCATGCCTCTCCCTTCGTGCACGATGCCCGGCCCTCCGAGATATATTACGAGTCCATATCATCGCGAGCGGAGGGCCGAACTGGTTACGATCCTCGGCAGGGGTACGGTTCTGATAGTCGATTCCAGCGCCGCCAGGGCGTCGGCCGTGGGCGCGGTGGCATCGGCCTCGGGGTACTCGGTCATCTCCGAGCCCAGCGCCCGGGCGGCACTCCGGCGCATCGTGGCCCGTTCGGTCAACGTCGTCATAGCCGCTTCCGACATGGCCGACATGCATGTGGGCACCTTCCTCGAATCGGTGCGAAGGGCCAACCCATCGGCCGGGACGGTCATCTACGGCAGGAGCGTCAACGCGGAGGACGCCGTGGCCTGGATGAAGGCCGGCGTCACCGACGTCATTCTCGACCCCGACGACGCTTCTAGGATACGCGAGGCCATAGGCAGGGCCTTCGCCCTCTCGGCGTCGCTGTCGGCCGAGAAGCCCCAGGCCGGCCAGTCCTCGATGGCCGAAACCCCGTTCATCTACCGCAGCCGCGCGATCGAGGAGCTCATGACGAGGGTCAGGAAGGTCGCCCCTGTGAAGGCGACCGTCCTAGTGACGGGCGAGAGCGGCACAGGGAAGGATCTCCTCGCCAGGCAGATCCATGCCCTGAGCGGCCGGACCGGGCCGTACCTGGCGCTCAACTGCGCGGCCATCCCCGAGACTCTTCTCGAAAACGAGCTGTTCGGCCACGAGCGCGGAGCGTTCACAGGCGCGGAACGCGCCTCGGAGGGCAGGTTCGAGGCCGCCGGCGGAGGCACCCTGCTCCTCGACGAGATAGGCGAGATCCCACCGGCAACCCAGGTCAAGCTCCTGAGGGCGCTGGAGGAGGAGCAGGTGACGAGGCTCGGAGGCACCCGGCCGATACCCACGGACGTCAGGCTCATAGCAGCCACGAACAGCGACCTGGCGGCGAAGGTGAGGGAGGGCGGCTTCCGGGAGGACCTCTTCTACAGGCTCAAGGTAGTGGAGCTCTACATCCCTCCGCTGAGGGCCAGGCGGCAGGACATCCCGCTCCTGGCAGTGTCCTTCGTGCGCGAGGCGGCCGAGAAGCACGGCCTGCCCGTCCCCGCGGTGGAACCGGAGGCTCTCGCGATCCTGAGCGGGTACTCGTGGCCCGGGAACGTCAGGCAGCTGCGCAACCTCATGGAGAGCCTCGTCATCATGTCGGGGCAGGGCATCGGCCCGGACGATCTCCCGGTGGAGATCAGGGGCAGCGCCGCCAGGGGCTCGGAGGTTCTGCAGGTCGAACTCCCCCGCAGCCTCGAGGAGATCGAGAACCTCGTCATAGAGAGGACGCTGGCGCTCGCGGAAGGCAATCGCACGAGGGCTGCGGAGATGCTGGGCATCGGCCGCCGCACCCTCCAGCGCAAGCTCGGCGGCGACTGACCCCCCTCCGGCCCCCCGCCCCCCCTCAGCCGGCGTTCCGGATCAGCGGGGGGATTTGACGATGAGGAAGGGGGGGATCGAGAGGGCGTCGAGGCCGGTGCCCCAGAAGCAGCGCAGGGCGTCCACCGGCGACTCCACGATCGGCTCGCCCTTCACGTTGAAGGATGTGTTCATCACGACCGGCACCCCGGTGAGGGCTCCGAACTCCCGTATGATCCTCCAGTAGGGCTGGTTCGTCTCCGCGGTCACGGTCTGGACCCTGGAAGTGTTGTCGACGTGCGTGACGGCGGGTATCACCTCGGCCTTCCCCGGGCGTACCATGTAGGTCGAGATCATGTAGCGCGACTTCCGGCAGCCCTCGAAGTACTCACCGGCCGACTCCTCGAGGCAGCTCGGCGCGAAGGGCCTGAAGCCCTCCCTCTGCTTCACCACGCTGTTCACGATGTCCTTCATGTCGGCCCTGCGGGGGTCGGCGAGGATCGAGCGGTTGCCGAGAGCCCTGGGTCCGAACTCCATCCTGCCCTGGAAGAGCCCCACCACGTTCCCGTCCGCCACGAGGCGGGCGGTCTCGGCGTGGATGTCCCCGGGCCTGGCATAGCTCTGCTTGGACTGGATCAGCGCGGCTTCGATCTCCGTTTCGGTATAGGACGGCCCCAGGTACATGCCCGGGGGCGTCTCGAGCGGTGTTCCGCCGAACATCGAGAGATGCGCGGCGACCGCGGCTCCTATCGAGGTGCCCGCATCGTGCGGCGCGGGGAGCGGATAGATCTCGGAGAAGCCCGCCTCCCTCTCGATGAGGCCGTTCATCACGCAGTTGAGCCCCACGCCGCCTGCGATGACGAGCCTGTCGCGCCCGGTCGCCTTCCTCAGGAGCTTCGCCAGGGACAGTCCGACCTCCTCGAGCGCCCTCTGCGCCGAGGCTGCGATGTTCTCGTGACGCCTCTCCATCTCCCCGCCCGGCTCGCGCGGCGGGCCCAGCACCTCCTGCACGGCGCGGGGGAAGCTGGCATGATGGACCCCCCTGCGGATGTCCAGGAGCCCGGTGTCCACCCGTATGCGGCCGTCGGGCGTGGCCCGGATCATCCTCCTGAAGAGGTCGACGAACTCGGGCTCGCCGTATGAGGACAGACCCATCACCTTGTACTCGTCGCCGTCCGGCTCGAAGCCCAGGTGGCGTGTCACGGCGCTGTAGAACACCCCGGGGGAGTCGGGATAGACCGATCCCGAGAGCCTGCGCAGTCTCGGGCCCTCGAAGTCGCCCAGGAGGCTCGTGTCCCTCTCGCCCACGCCGTCCATCGTCAGGACGGCGGGATTCTCGAACCCGGAGCAGTACCAGGCCGCCCATGCATGCGCCGTGTGATGGTCTACGAACACGGTCCGCGCCCTGAACCCGGGGCCGAGGTGCTCCTTCATCGTCGCGCCCGCCAGCGACATCTTGCGCGCGCCTGCGAGCTGGGCGAGGAGGAAGTTGCCGCCCCCCCGCTCGAGGATGTAGTGCCTGCTGAAAAGCAGGTTCTCGGCCATCACGCGCGACGGCACCATGTAGTAGGCGACACAGTCCAGGTCGGATGCCGCGAGCCCGGCGGCCTTCAGGCAGTAGTCGACCGCCCTGGCGGGGAAGCCCGGGTCGTGCTTGACCCTGGTGAAGCGTTCCTCCTCCGCCGCAGCGACCAGACGGCCGTCGACGAGTATGGCTGCAGCGGAATCGTGCTTGTAGCAGTTGAAACCCAGGACTGCGGGCATGGCCGGCCTTTCACCCGCTCCGGGAGGAAACGTCCCGGAGCTCCTTCAGGGCCTCCGAGCAGTAGCTGCGCGAAAACCTGACGTCCCTGAGCGCCTTCCCCGGCCGCACGATCCCCACGGCCGCCCTCCCCAGGTGCATCGCCGACATGAGGAGGCGGAAGCATGCAGCGTCGAGAGGGCTGCCGTGCTTCCGCAGGAAGCGGAGTTTGGCGGATATATACCTGAGCGTCGTATCCCGTCCATACACCGCCTGCGCCGATCCCCCCTCGATGTGGACGACGCACGACGACGGGATGAACCAGACCTCCATCCCCTTCTCGCGGAACCTGTACTGGAGATCCGTCTCCTCGTGGTAGAAGAAGTAGTCGGTGTCGAACCCGCCCGTCTCGCGGAACATGCCGGTGCGGATGGCCATGACGGCCCCCACCAGCCAGTCCGCCCTGCGCTCGGAGGCATGGTTCGAATACTTGGCCGACAGGCGGCTGCGGAACGGCATGTGCTCCCGGATGAGCGCGCACGGGAACGGGAAGTCGCGCATGGAGGGCTGCAGCGTCCCGTCGGGCCACAGCAGCTTCGGCCCGGCCAGAGCCGCCCGCGGGTGCCTGGCCAGCCCCTGCAGCAGGGCGTCGAGGCTGCCGGGGAGGAACACGGTGTCGCTGTTGGCCAGTACGACTACCTCCTCCGGCAGGTCCGAGAGCGCCTCGTTCGCCCCGGCCGCGAAGCCGAGGTTGACGGGCGACCTGCGGATGGAGAACCACTCCTCCCCGCCGAAGCGCTCCTCCACCAGGCGGTCGGAGCCGTCGGTCGAGCCGTTGTCGAACACGGCGAGCCGCGAGCCGGTGGAGGCGAGCTGCGGGGCCACGGACTCGATCATGTCGGCCAGGAACGCAGCCCCGTTGAAGTTGAGCGTGACAACAGCGCAGGAGGGTATCGAGCAGGAGTGGGAGTCTCGGTCCGCGGACGCCTGCTGGCCCGTCATCGCGCACCAGCCGCCATCATCGAGTCGCAGGCGGCCGTGAAGGCACGGAAAGCCTCGAGATCGGCCCCGGAGAGCGATCTGGAATGCGAGCCGCCGAAAAGGTAAGGATCGATGGCGTAGCCGTTCTCGTCGTCGATCTGGTAGTGGAGGTGCGCCGAATAGGACCTGCCCGTGCTGCCCACCCAGCCGACCACCGAGCCGCTCGCGGCGGTGGACCCGCAGGAGAGTTCCGGCGCTATCCCCTGAAGGTGGAGGTAGATCTCGGAGTAGCCGCCGCCCATGTCCAGCTCCAGGCATTGCCCGTTGTACTCCGTGTTCCAGTTCATGCGAACCACCCTGCCGCCGTGCGGGGTGCGGACGGGCGTGCCCTCGGGGGCCTTGAAGTCGACGCCCCCGTGCCCGTGATCGCCCCTCGGCTCGCCGAAGACGCCCGTGATCTCCTCGAAGGTCGAGACCGGCATGGCGTCGAGCAGCCTGATGACCTCGGTGCCGCCGGGATGCCAGTAGGACGGGTAGTTATCGCCCGAGCGCCTGTACTGGTACAGGGCGAAGGCGCTGTTCGACGTGCCCGCCATGGGGACGTAGCGCAGCGCCACGGTGCGGTTCTCCATCCCCGCTCCCGAGTCGCGGTAGATGGCGATGATGGAGTCGCCCGCGCAGATGTCGTGCCAGGGGTCCATGTCCCACCAGAGGCACCTGGTGAGATGGGCGCCTAGCACGTCGGGATCCCCGTCGGGGCAGGTCTCCTGGAGGGTTGCGTAGAGCGAGCCGTGCACCTCGACGGCCAGCACGCGCGCCCCCTCGAGGGATTCGTACACGGGCGGGGCGATGGCCGAACTGTCCGGTGGCAGGGAGTCGGGGAGCGCCAGGCTGTCCGGGGGCGGGACGCTGTCGGGAACGACCAGCGCCGTGTCCGCGTGTGGGGGGCCGGCCTGTCCGTCGAGTCCGATGACGAAGACGGGCTCCCCCGGCTGCCTCCTGCACGCGGAGGCCAGGATGGCCGGCAGAACTGCGAGGACGAAGGCGGCTGGAACCCTGGGAGCAGGCAATGGCTCTCCTGCGTCAAGATATTGACATCATCCCGGGGCAGGCGAATATCACCCCGGGGTCACCTGTCACACAGAGGGGAATATGGGCCAGACCGGCGGCAAGGTGCACCGGGTCCTGATCGTCGATGACGAACAGGGCGTCAGGGGCGTCCTGACCGAGATGCTCAAGGCCGGGGGATATCCGGCCGAGTCCGTCTCGGAGGGGCGGGAGGCCCTGCGCGCCCTGCGCACGTCATCCTTCGACGTGATGATCACCGACGTGCGGCTGCCCGACATCTCGGGCCTCGAGCTGCTGGCGGTCGTGCACGACAAGTACCCCTGGCTCCCGGTGATCGTCATCACTGGCTACGCCACCATAGACAGCACAATCAAGGCCATGCGCCTCGGCGCGGTGGACTACATCCCGAAGCCCTTCACGAGGGACTCGGTGATGGCCTCGGTGGAGCAGGCCATCCAGTCGGGCCTCGCCGCGGCGAGGAAGACCGAGAGGCCCTACTGCGAGATCGTGCACGGCGGCGGGAGCATGACAGGGATCATGGCCCTCATCGACAAGGTGAGCCGCTCCGACGCCACCGTCCTCATCACGGGCGAGAGCGGCACGGGCAAGGAGCTGGTGGCCCGGGCCATCCACCGGCAGGGCGCCAGGGCCAGGCAGCCCTTCGTGACCGTCAACTCGGGCGCCCTGCCCGAGGGCCTGCTGGAGAGCGAGCTGTTCGGGCACACGCGCGGGGCCTACACCGGTGCGGTCACCTCGACGCTGGGCCGGTTCAGGATCGCCGACGGGGGCACGCTGTTCCTCGACGAGGTGGGCAACATGAGCCCGGCCATGCAGGTGAAGCTCCTCCGGGTCATCCAGGAGCAGGAGTTCTCGCCCGTGGGCAGCTCCGACCTCGTGAAGGTGGACGTGAGGCTCATCACCGCCACCAACCTCGACCTCGAGAACGCCGTGGCCGCCGGCACCTTCAGGGAGGACCTCTACTACCGCCTCAACGTCATCGAGATACACATCCCGCCCCTCCGCGAGCGCAGGGAGGACATCCTCCCGCTCGCCGACCACTTCCTGGCCAGGATAGCCGAGACCTCCCGAAGGAAGCAGCTCCGGCTCTCCCCCTCCGCCGTCGAGGTCCTCGGGACCTATGGCTGGCCCGGCAACGTGAGGGAACTCCAGAACGCGATGGAGAGGGCCTCGGTCCTGTCCGAGGGCGAGGAGATCGAGGCGAAGGACCTCCCCGTGAAGATCTCTGGCACCGGGCCCTCCCGCCCGGCCGGCCCCGCATCCGTTCCGCCCCTGGCGGGCAGGAGCCTCTCCGCCCTCCTGGCCGAGATAGAGAAGGCGCACATCGTCGACGCCCTGGAGGGCTCCGGCTGGGTGCGCTCCAAGGCAGCCGAGCGCCTGGGCATGAAGAGGACGACGCTCCTCGCCAGGATGGCCAGCCTCGGCATTACCGCCCCCGCCGGCGGCGGGGATGACTGACCCGCCCGCACGACCCGAGGACCCGTGCTATATTCAGGCAACAGGATCGAGGAACGGCGACGGGTCACGGAGCGACCCGCAACACGGGAGCTGATCATGAGTGAGATCATAGAGGTAAGAGGCAGGCAGATACTGGATTCGAGGGGCAACCCGACCGTCGAGGCCGACGTCTTCCTTGCCGACGGCTCCTTCGGCCGCGCAGCGGTGCCGAGCGGGGCTTCGACCGGAGGGCACGAGGCCTGCGAGCTGCGCGACGGAGGAACGGCGTTCAGGGGCAAGGGCGTCTCGAAGGCCGTCGAGAACGTGAACGGGGCGATAGCCCGGGCCGTCACGGGCCTCCCGGCGGACGAGCAGAGCCTGGTCGACTCGACGATGATCGCGCTGGACGGCACCCCGGACAAGAGCCGCCTGGGCGCCAACGCGGTACTGGCAGTCTCGATGGCCTCGGCCAGGGCCGCCGCCGCCTTCCACGAGACCCCGCTCTTCAGGTACCTGGGCGGCTCGGGCGCGTGCAGGCTGCCCGTCCCGATGATGAACATCATCAACGGGGGCAGGCATGCCTCGAACAGGCTCGACCTGCAGGAGTTCATGATCATGCCGGCCGGCTTCGAGAGCTTCTCCGAGGCCCTGCGCGCAGGCGTCGAGATCTGCCACGCCCTCAGGGACGCGGCCGCCTCGAAGGGCATGTCAACAAGCGTGGGCGACGAGGGCGGCATAGCCCCCGATCTCGAATCCAACGAGCACGCGCTCGACTTCATCGTGAAGGCCATCGAGAAGGCCGGCTACGTGCCCGGCGGCAACGTCTGGATAGCCCTCGACCCCGCGGCCAGCGAGTTCCACCGCGACGGCGCCTACGTGATGAGCGGCTCGGGCTTCGAGTACATGACGACCTCCACGCTGATCGACTACTGGGAGAAGCTGGTGGGAGCATTCCCGATCGCCAGCATAGAGGACGGCCTCGCGGAGGACGACTGGGAGGGCTGGCGCGAGATGACGCAGAGGCTCGGCGGCAGGATACACATCGTCGGCGACGACCTGTTCGTGACGAACACGCAGAGGCTCGCCCGCGGCATAGCCGAGCGCTCCGCGAATGCCATCCTGATCAAGCTCAACCAGATCGGATCCGTCACCGAGACCGTCGACGCCATCACGACGGCCTCCTGGAACGGCTTCCGCAGCATAGTCAGCCATCGCAGCGGCGAGACCGAGGACGCCTTCATATCCGACCTGGCCGTCGCCACCGGGAGCGGCCTGATCAAGACCGGCGCCCCGATAAGGACCGACAGGGCCGCGAAGTACAACCAGCTCCTTCGGATCGAGGAGGAGCTCGGCGCCAGGGCGTCCTACGCCGGCAGGTCCGCGCTCCCGGCCCCGCTCCGCTAGGTATTTGGACAGGCCGGGGTACTCGCCGGGCAGGGCAGCGAGGAGGTTCGTCCTCCTCCTGGCCCTCTCGGTGTTCGTGCTCCTTGCCGCCTTCCTGCTCCTCAACCCCGACGGGCTGCTGTCCCTCGGCAGCCTGCAGGGCGAACTCGACTCCGCCCGGGCGACCCGCGACAGCCTCGTGCAGCTCAGGGATTCTCTCAGGATCAGGATCGGGGCTCTGCAGGGCGATTCGGCCGCCATCGAGGAGGCCGTCAGGGAAATACTCGGCTGGGGGCGCCCCGGCGAGTTCGTGATCCGCTTCGACTCCACGGGCTCCGGGCCCCGCTGACGGGATGACCGCCGGCTACGCTCTCGTCTCCAGCGTCCACAGGCGCGGAGTCACGCTGCTTCTCCCCGGCGGGCGCGAGGCCGACGTCAGGGTTCCCGGGAGGCTGTTCCTCGAATGGAGCCCGGCCACCGGCGACAGGGTGGACGTCCTGGAGTCCCCCGGCGGCGATTTCTCGATCGAGGGCTTCGAACCGCGGAGGAACTCCCTCGAGCGGGCCGACGGCGCCGGCGGCACCCAGGTGATCGCCGCCAACATCGACATAGCCCTCGTCTTCGTGAGCCTGCGCGACCCCGTCCTGCGCCGGGGCTTCGTCGACCGGTGCCTCGCGGCAGCGGTGTGGCACTCCATCGACGCCTGCGTCGCGGTGAACAAGGTCGACCTCGCAGCGGAAGGCGATGCAGCCATCCTCGACGGGCTGGAGCGCGACTGCACGCGTGCGGGGGCCGCCTTCGCACGCGTCTCGTGCCTCGACGGCTCGGGCACCGCGGAGCTGCGCGCCCTGCTCGAGGGCTGCACCGTGGTGATGTCCGGCCCCTCGGGGGCGGGCAAGACCAGTCTTGCGAAGCTGCTCGGGGGGAGGCCCGACCTGCTGACCGGCGAGGTGAGCGGGAGGACGGGCAAGGGCCGCCATACCACCGTCGGGGCGAGGATGGTGCCGCTGGGCGGCGGCACGATCCTCATCGACACGCCCGGCCTGCGGGTGTTCCCGATAGAGCACATCCCCCGCGGGGAGCTCCGTCGCTGCTTCAGGGAGTTCGGACCGCTCGCGGCTTCCTGCAGGTTCAGGGACTGCATGCACGACGCCGAACCGGGATGTGCCGTAGTAGATGCGGTCGAACGCGGGGAGGTGTCCCCGGAGAGGCTCGCCTCCTACCGGGAGCTGCTGCGGGAGCTGTCCGGGAGCTGACGCTTCGCGCGGGGCGTGAAGTCGCGCCTGATGTCCGCGAACAATTCCTCCCACCCCGCCCAGGCTTCGGGCCTCTCGGCCCTCATGTGCCTGACGTTCTCACGCGCGAACAGGAAGGTCAGCAGCAGGGCGAGGGCAACCCCGAACACCTCGAGCCAGATCAGGAGCTTCTTCGGCTTGCTCTTCCAGCCCGGAGGCGAGGGCTCGTCGAGGAGCCTTATGGTCCCGCCCTCGCGCCTCTCCTCCACGCGTGCCTGCTCGAGGCTCAGCCTGAGCGCGGTGGTGAGCTGCAGAGCCATCTCGTAGTCGCTGCGCAGCCTGGCGTATTCGAACTGCACGGCAGGGAAGTCCTCGAGGGAGATGGCGGGGAAGAGCGAATCCATGCCGGCCGGCGCTGATCCCCTCTCGATCTCGCGGATGATCCCCAGGAGAGCGGCCGCCCGCCGCTCCATCTCGAGGGAGGCGGCGGTGCCTCCCATCCCGTAGCCGGACGAGATCGCCCTGGCCTGGGCGGTGTACTCGAGGTACTGGCGCTTGAGGTCGGCCAGGCCGGTGATCAGTTCGTCGAGCTGGGCGTCGGGCGAGATCAGGCCGCGCTCGAGCTCGAAGGCCGCGAGGTCGGCAGAGGCCCGGGAGAGCAGGCTGTCGGCCGACTCGAGTCGCACCTCGGTGAGCTCCCTGGCCCTCGTGGCCCTGGTGGTGGTGATCCAGGTGTTCAGGCTGTCGAGCACGAACACCACGCGCTCGGACACCTGAACCGAGTAGAGCGGATCGCCGGTGGTGACCCTTATCTCGATGAAGCCGGACGGCGTCACCGAGGCCTGGTAGTTGTTGCGGAACATCCGCCTGGCCCAGTACATGCCGAGCCAGGGGTCGCGGTCGTACTTGTCCCTGAGGTCCATGGAGTCGACGTAGGCCGTGCCCAGGATGACCCTGTCCGCCAGGGTGCGGCTCTGGAGGATCTCGACGTACACGTCGGACATCGTGGTCATCAGGGGCAGCGAGAAGCCCATGCCTCCGCCGAAGTACCCCATGAAGTCTGAGATCCCCAGCCCGCCGATCGAGATCGGGGTCTCGACGGGAGTCTCGGGGGGCATCACCACTGTCTTCACGGTGTACTGCTCCGGGAGCAGGTATGTGACGATCACGGCGGGGACCATCACGAGCGCGAGCGCCTTCAGGAGGAACCAGCGGTTCTTCAGGACGACGTACAGGTACCAGGAGGGCGTGCGCTCCGGGGCCGTCATATGCTCTGCCAGGCGATCACTATGCTGGCCACGCCCGTGAGTATGGTGAAGTAATCCTGCCACCACACGAGCGCGTGCCTCGGCACCTCGACCACGGCCCCTGCGGGGATGTCGGAGAGCTCGTCGGCGTCGGCCTCCGAGCCGTCGGGCAGGTGCACCCTGGTGCCGGATCCGTTCGCCTCGGGCCCGAACCCGCCGGCCTGGGCGACGTAGTGGAATGCGTCGCGTCCCGCCACGAACGGATAGACCCCCGGCGTGTGGACGTATCCCGTGACGGCGACGGTCGGGGGCGTGCCCGGCACCACGACCCTGTCGCCGGGGCCGACCTGCACTGAACCTTCGGGAGACGGCACGATCTCCCCGCCGGCCCGCAGCACGTAGCAGCTGTCGCGCAGGGCCCAGGGGGTGAAACCGCCTGCCCGGGCCACCAGCTCTCCCGCGGTTTCGCCGGGGATGTGCTCGAGGATGGTGGAGGACCCTTCTGCCAGGGCGGCTTCGGGGGCCGCCGCGGGGCTCAGCGGGCTCTTGACCCATACTGCGCCCTCCACGCTCACGAGGCTGTCTGCGATGTCGACGTGGACCCTCTCGCCCGGAGCGAGCATCGGGTCGAGCGCGGGGTCGCCCGAGAGGGCGTAGGCGAAGAGGTCGACGAGCGTCGAATCGCCTTCCGGGCCGATGATGGCGACCCGCGACAGCGCGGCGCCCGGCACCGGCCCGCCGGCCGCTTTTATCGCGTCGACGAGCCTGTCGGTGCCGCGAAGGGCCACGGCGCCGGGGGCTGCGACGCCCCCGGTGACGGGCACCATCGAGGTGCGGGCGACGGACAGGCCCACCGAGGGCCTTACGCCCAGTATCCGCGACCGCATGCGCTGCTCGACGAGGGCGGCGCCCTCCTCGAGGGTCAGGCCGTTCACGTCGACCGCGCCCACCATCGGCAGCAGCACGAAGCCGTCGGCAGAGACGGCGGTGTAGAAGACCGACCCGACAGCGCTGCCTGCGCTGAACTCGGACGGCAGCCCGCCCTCGGAGGCGACCCAGAGAAGGTCGCCAGGACCCAGCACGTATTCGGCCGGATCGGCGGCCGAGGCGGCCGGCGCGGGCACCCTCGACAGGTCGAGCGTCAGCGACTGCTGCGCCGTCTGCGCCGTCAGGGCCGCGGCCAGGATCGCCTCGAGCACCGGCGCCCCTTCCTAGAGGAGGGTGGCTATCATGAGGGCCTTGATCGTGTGCTTCCTGTTCTCGGCCTCGTCCCACACCACCGAGTGGGGCCCCTCGATGACGTCGAACGTCACCTCGTTGCCCTTCACGGCGGGCAGGCAGTGCAGGAAGATCACGTCGGGGTTGTCGGTCTGCCTGAGCATCTCGTCGTCCACCCTGTAGGGCTCGAGAAGGGCGATCCTCTCCTTCAGCTTGTCCTCCTCGCCCATCGAGGCCCAGACGTCGGTGTAGATGACGTCGGCGCCCGGGATGGCCTCTTCGCGGCTCGACGTCACGCTGATCTCGCAGCCCGAGTCCTCCGCGATCGAGCGGACGGTCTTGAGCAGCTCCTCCTCGGGGTGCAGGCCCTCGGGCGCCAGGATCGTGCAGTTCATGCCCATGAGGGCCGAGCCGATCATCAGGCTGTTGGCCATGTTGTTGCGACCGTCGCCGGCGTACACGAACTCGAGGCCGCGCACGTCGCCCAGCCTCTCCTCGATCGTCATCAGGTCGGCCAGCACCTGGGTGGGGTGGTACATGTCGGTGAGGCCGTTGTAGACGGGCACGCCGGAGTAGTCGGCCAGCATCTCGACCGTCTCCTGGCTGAAGCCGCGGAACATGATGGCGTCGAACATGCGGCCCAGGACGCGGGCGGTGTCCTCCACGCTCTCCTTGGCGCCGAGCTGGATGTCGGAGTTCGAGAGGAACACGGGGTGCCCGCCCTCCTCGCCGAACGCGGTCTCGAACGCGCAGCGGGTGCGCGTCGAACGCTTCTCGAACAGCATGGCGAGGGTCATGCCCTGGAACCTCTGGTGGCGGTTGCCGGTCATCCTCTCGGCCTTCACGCTGTGGGACACGTCGAGGAGGTAGCGGACCTCCTCGGGCTCGTAGTCGAGCAGGGTGAGAAGGGATCTGCCCCTCAGGTTGACGCCCATTTGAGGCTCCTTTCGGTCGATGTTCCGGTCGGTGTGCGAAACCGTGGTTTTCGGCCGACAAGATAACACGCCCCGGAGCGCGCGGCAAAACACAGTGCGTAACAATGAGGAGGGCGGGCCCGCTGGCCCGCCCTCCGGCTGCCGGATCGGGGCTAGAAGCTGTAGTAGACGCCGCCCAGGATGTGGGGCGAGCCGTAGGTGCCGAAGTGGCTGTAGGAGTACTCGATGTCGTCGGAGCCGGTCTCGTCGGTGGTGGTGGCGTTGTCGTAGCGCAGGCCGAACTCGCTGAAGAAGGCCACGTCGCTCATGCCGGGCACCGCGTAGTCGGCGCGCATCACGGGCAGCAGGGTCAGGTCGCTGGTGCTGACGTCCTCGGCGTTGTTCGTCTTGGCGTAGATCAGCGAGCCGCCGATGCTGAACACGGTGTTCGAGGGGTTGGCGATGACGTAGAAGCCCGAGCCGCCGATGGCGAAGGTGCTGAAGTCGGCGTCGGCGCTCTCGATTTCGTAGCTGTCCTTGCCGTAGCCGAGCAGCACCTCGATCCGGAACTCGGGCGACAGGGCGCTGCCGAGGCGGAGCAGGGGCAGGTCGGCCATCTGGGCGCCGGAGAGCCCTGTCGAATAGACGGGGATCTCGACCTCCTTGAACCCCAGGGAGAACCCGCCTGCGAACGAGGCTGCGGCTACCAGAAGCAGCATCACCGGTACGAATGCTCTCATCTTTCCCTCCTTAAGCCGGCCCCCGGCCGGGATACCCTGTCAATCTAACACGGCGGGGCGCGGGCGCGCCAGAAGCTACTTCAGCGCCTCCCACATCATGCGGAACGCCAGGTCTGCCTTGGCCTCGCAGCAGAGCTGGTCGGCCAGCACCACTATGCCGATCCTGTGGTCGCCCGGCAGGGAGACCACGGCCGCACGCACCCTGCCGCCCTCAGTGCCGCGAGAGCAGAAGCCGTAGATGGTGGCCGAACCGCCCTGCAGCTCCTCGAGCTCGGTGCGGGTGAACGGGTTGCGCACCAGGCGCCTTATCTCGGCCTCGTCGAGGCGGCTCTCGATGATCGAGAGCATTCCCATGCAGTCATCGGGGTTCGACATGTTGGGGTCCACCTCGGGTGCTCCGGGCCAGAAGAACTGGACCCCTGAATATGTCGTGGAGGAGAATCCCTTCTGCTCAAGCCAAGAGATGATTCTCGCTGGTTGCACACGGCCCGTGACTCGACAGAGCGCCTCCAGATCGCCCTCACGGGCCATGATGATCTGGTCGCTGACCGTCTCTTCCCGGGAGGACATGGTGTCGAGGGACACGACCCCGGCCCTGTCGAGGTCGATGGCGCACGAGGCTATGATCAGCTCGGGGCTGCCCATGTCGAACAGGCCGCCCTCGGTCTCGACGAAGCTCTCGCCCGTCTCGAAATCCTTCACCGCCACCGCGAAATGCCCGCCTTCCAGGCCGAGCACCTCGCGAGCGGCATCCCTCAGGTCGTCTATGCCGCCCGACGGGGCGGTGATCAGAGTATCGGGGTTCATCAGGATCGAGGGCGCGTCGCCCTGCTTGGCGGCCGTTCCCGGCGCGGCGGTGAGGATCGACAGAACGATTGCAGTCAGCATCTGAGCCTTCCCTGTAGGGCCCGGCAGGCCGGGCCCGGTGTCAGGACCCGGGGGTGAAGAGGCGCAGGCCCTGTATGGTCTGGAACTCGTACCTGAAGCCGACCCCGTAGCATCCCGGAACCACCGTGTGCTCCGGCAGGTAGTCGACCATGATCTTCACGTAGAAGCCTGTCTCCTCCATGTATCCGAACAGCACGTCGCCCACGGAAAGTGCCAGCGAGTCGGCGTAGCCCGACTCGGGCGCGATCGAATAGCTGCCCGGTGTCAGGACCAGCGGCGTGCTGTTGCCGCCGCCGAGGGGCGGCGCGTCGCCTGCGAAGAGGTGTACGGGCAGGCCGGTGCCGGACTGCCTGCAGTGGACGTCGTAGTCGTCGGGCGCGTAGTCGGAGAGGTATGCGCCGCAGGGCGTGAGCCTGGCCGCGTTGAACGAGCCGGCCGGCGCCGTCTCGTCCCAGATCACGTAGAGCGAGTCGTCGACGAAGGGCATCGTCCCGGCCGTGTCGCCGAAGCCCGGCGAGGTCTCCTCGTCCCTCACGCCCTTCACGCCGTAGATCCCGGCCGACTGGGCCTCGTGGACGTAGTATGCAGAGGTGGTCTCGGCCAGCTCCTGCCAGGTGCCCGCCGCATAGGGGTCGAAGTAGACCCTGTACGACGAGGCGCCGAAAAGGGGCGTCCAGGCCAGGTGCACCTCGGTGCCCTGGGTCGAGTCGGTGACCACGTACAGGCCCGAGACGTCGCCCAGCGGCTCGTGGGTTATCGTGACGGCCCCGTCGCTGTAGTCCGATGCATCCTCGTCCTCGCCGTCGTGGATGACGGCGCGGATGTAGTAGTCGCCGGCCGGCCACGACGAGCAGTCCCACAGCCAGCCCGAGGTGCCGGTGTCGATCGAGTCCTCGAGCAGGACGAGGCCGGTGGACGGGTCGTTGTCGGTGTCGGCGTAGATGTTCACGTACGCGTCGGACCAGTAGACGTTCTCGGCGTCCCACTCGATTATGTAGCTCTCGTCGGCCACGGCGCCCCCGGCGGGCGGGGCGGTTACCGTCACCGACAGGCCGTCGCCCGAGCCGCCGCACCCTGCGAGCGCCAGCGCTGTCGCGTAAATCGCTGCGATCCTCTTCATCGATGCCTCCACCCGCCCAGGAGGGCGACATGACCCGGCGCCCTGGCGCGCCGTCGATCAAGGGTCTTCATCGGGAATATACAGGCGGAGGGGGATCGGTGTTCCCCGGAAAGAAGGAGGGCGGGGTCGCCCCCGCCCTCCATCTGTTCAGATCAGAGATCAGGAGTTAGTCGTGAAGAGACGGATGCCCTCATTCTCCTGAATTTCGTAGGTGAACCAGATGCCGGTTCCGTTGGTGGAGCCGCCGACAGGGCCTGAAACCTCGTTGATGATCATCTTGGCGTAATAGCCGTCGAAGAGTTCACAGAAGATGACATCGCTGGTCACAACCCAGCCGCTGGTCCAGTAGCCACTCGAAGGAGCAGCTCCATAGCTGCCTCCTGCCTCGACCATTTCAGTGTGATTGCCATCACCGAAAGGACCGGTGTCACCGGAGTACAGCCAGGCATCGCTAGGGCTTGCCGGATCGGGATCATAAGCGTAGATGTCCTGCACGAAGCCGGAGGAGCCGGCAAGGCCGGTCGTACCACCGTCAAAACCGAAGATGAAACCGGAGTGCCAGTCTGCCGGAGCATAGTTATCGTAGATGGCGTATTCCGTTGTGATGATGGTCGGCATCGTATTCACGGCGGTGGAGTAGCCGGACGAGGAGTCGTCGCCGTTGTAGGCCGTGACGTAGTAGTAGCCCGCGCTCTCGGCGGTGTGGGTGTAGGTGGTGCCGGCCACGTCGCCGACCTCTTCGAGCGTTCCGCCCGAGGTCTCGCTGAACCAGACCTTGTAGCCCTCGGCGTCGGTTACCGCGCTCCAGCCGATGACGATGTCGACGCCATCGGAGGCGTCCCAGTTGATGGTCACGCCGGTGACAACGGGCATGTCGCCGGTGCCGCTCGGGCTGTCGCCCTCGCAGCCGGTCATCAGGGCGACGGCCGTGCACGCGAACAACAGAGCGAACTTCTTCATTGCATCTCCTTCCAGAGACATTCGGGCCCTAGAAACCGGCTTCAAGATAGAACGGCCCCGGCCTGCTGTCAATTATCCGGGTCTGCCCCGGCCTCCCCTCACTCCTCCGCCCGGAGGGTCTCGAGCGCCTTCAGCGCCGCGGTGCGCACGTCGAGGTACCAGTCCTGCGAAAGCCCCTCGAGCACCCCGGTCGCCGAGGAGTCGCCTATGGCCGCGAGGGACACCGCCACCTGCCTGCGCATCCTCTCGGAGCTGTCAGCCGCGAACGGCAGTATCCGGTCGAGTGACAGCGGGTTCCCGATGCTGCCCAGGGCCTGCACGGCCGAGAGCCTGACCGCGAGCGTGTCGGATGCGAGCATCTCCTCGATCGGGAGCCTCGCCTCCTCGCCGCCGGCCTCGCCCAGCAGGTAGATCGCGTTCCTGAGCCTGCGCCCGGTCAGACTGTCGAGCAGCGCCGTGAACATCGGCACGGCGATGCTGTCGTTCCTCTCCACCACGTCCTGGATCGCCCTGAGCGCCAGCCCGTCGGTGGTGTTCATCTGCCCGGACACGATGTACTCGAGGGCGGCCATGCCGCGGGAGGCCAGCTCCTCCCTGTGGGCCAGCACGCGGTCGCGGTTCTCGCCGACCTCCCACTCCGCCGCCACGCTGAAGAGGGAGTCGAGGTCGAGATCCTCCGGATGGCCGATCTCCTCTGGAGTCAGCGGGTCCTCGGGCGTTTCGGCCGCCAGGTCGAGCCCCGCGCCCCATGCGCCGTCGGTCCACCTCAGCGAATCGCTGCCGCGGCCCATGAACCTGTCGTCGTCGGCCAGGTCGAGGAACACGCCGCATCCGGCCGAGCCGCGCGACCACGCCCCCACGCCCTGGCCGTCGGAACCGCTCACGAACACGTCGGTGCCCGACATGTCCACGAACAGCGCGGCCGAATTGTTGATGGCGAAGCCCTGGGCGCCGTCGGACACGAACCTGTCGTCGCCCGAGCCGTCGAACAGCAGACCGGTGGAGAGGTCGTGGGCCGCGCCCTGCGACGGGCCGAACCGCGATATGTACATGTCGTCGCCCGAGCAGTCCCACAGGCAGCCCGAGGCCAGATGGATGCCCGAGCCCTGCGCGTACTGCGCGGCGTTGTAGCAGTCCTGCCCGCCCTCGTCGAAGAGCATGCCCAGCGCGTACCAGTAGGCCCCGCCCTGCCCGAACACCTCGGCGCGGTAGGTGTCGTTGCCGCTGCCGAAGTCTGCGAGCAGCCCGCGCCCCCCGGCCACCAGCGGCCTGAGGCCCATGCCGAAGCCCTGCGACATCGCCCTGTTGTCGTCGGGCAGGAGCGGCGCATGGGAGTAGACGAAGCCCGCCAGGTAGCAGTCGTCGCCCGAGCCGTCTGCGAGGATGCCCTCGCCCGCCGGCCCGCCGAAGCCCTGCCCGTAGCAGGCCGTGCGGTAGGTGTCGTCGCCGCCGCGGTCGACCAGGGTGCCGTGGCCGAGGCAGCCCGCGCCCTCGCCGAAGAAGTCGGTCACGTAAGTGTCGTTCCCGCCCAGGTCGGCCAGGATGCCCTCGCCCATGAGCCCCGCGCCCAGGGCGACGGGGCCGCACTCGTACGAGTCGTCCCCCTCGAGGTCCACCAGGGCGCCGAAGCCCATCAGGCCCGCGCCGCATGCCACCGGCAAGCCGGCCTCGTACCTGTCGTTCCCCGAGAGGTCGACGATCAGCACGGCGAAGCTCCCGTCGGGTCCGAAGGCCCCGCCCAGGTCGGCGTACACGTCGTTGCCGCCCACGTCGACGATGATCCTGAAGGCCGTCCCCGGCCCGTAGACGTTGTCGCCGGGACCGCCGACGATGTAGCCGGAGCCCGCGTCGAGCGCGCAGACCGTGCCTTCGACGCCCGAGAGGTCGAGGTCGGTGGGATCGTGCCACTCCACATCCCTCAGGGCTTCGGCCAGCGCGATCAGCTCGGACGGATCGAGGGGCTCGACAACGGGCCACCTCTCGAGCCACAACGCGAGGGTGTCGGGATCGCCCTCGAACTCGGCGGGCGGTGTGAGCCCCCTCGACTCGTGGA
>JAUCPW010000048.1 GCA_030373045.1 Candidatus Fermentibacter sp. | reverse complement strand
CGCTTGCCGAGTCGATGCCCTCTCTGGGAACCGTACTTGCCTCCGACGGAGCAATCGTGGAGGGGGCTTCGGGCAGTTACGACCCCGCCGGTTTCCGCATGGAATACGGTCCTGACGGAGAGCCGTTGTTCGTGGAAGAGGGATCCTCCCCCTGGGAACCTGTTCCGCTTGCTGGCGAGCTTGACCTGGATGGCACCTGGTTCCCGCTGGGAGATGGCCTGAGCGGATTTGTCCATGCTATCACAGAGAACGGATCGGATGTGTATGTGGGAGGGCTCTTCACCCTGGCCGGAGGGGGGGCGGGGGTGGTTCTAGCGAACTACATTACCCGATGGGATGGCAGCAGCTGGTCGGCACTGGGAAGCGGGGTGAATGGCTATGTCGAAGCCATCGCCGTGAGCAGCTCGGACATGTATGCGGGAGGGGTGTTCACCCAGGCCGGAGGGACTCCTGCCAATTACATTGCCCGATGGGAACCCGACACGGGGATCGAACCCTCTCTGGAAATTGAATCTAGCGTGCTCCTTGCCTCCCCCAATCCCACGACCGCCGGCATCGAGCTCTCCTTCCAGAGTACCGGGCTTTCCCCTCTGACATTCGAGATCTACGACGCCGCAGGGCGTCTAGTGAGAACGCAGGATCTGGGGATCCTGCCCACAGGCTCCCAGACACACTACTGGGACGGCCTCGACGGGAACGGGAATGCCCTGGCCCAGGGAGTGTACTTCCTGAGGCTCTCCAGTGCCGATCTCGATGCTTCAACGCGGGTGGTGCTGTTGAGGTAGGCGCGCAACATCGACTGGGCGGGCCGCTGTTCTCAGCGGCCCGTTCTCATTGTGAGATCTGTTGGAAAGATCCTTTGGCCAATTCGTCGACTGCATCCGCGTGGGTATGCGGTAAGCTGTATAGCGAGAGCGACTACACCGGGCTTTCCGTCCAGCACGACCGAGCAGTCCGCATGGCGGAACCGTTTCCGCCGGCCGGCCCGTTGCCCGTGCAGGAAGCTCTTCCGGCCTGCAGCACCCTTACGACTCCTGTGCAGAATACTGGGTTTCAAATGCCATTTTCGCTATCCTTGCGATTGCATGCAGGCGCCCGGTATGCGCCGGCTGCGGGCGAAGGGAGTCGGACGGGACAGACCAGAACCTGACCTCAGGCATGACGAGTCCCGGCTCGAGTAGGGGTGCTCGAGTCAGGACAGCCGGTCGGTAGAGGAAGACCATCATGGGGAGGGGCTGCAGTGGGAACACCTGCACTGCCAGGTCATGACGATGTCCGCGCCTACTACGACGAGTTCCTCAGGTATCGGATGACGAGCTACCGGATAGACGGGAATCCGAGGATCGAGGCTGCCATTTCACGGATCCTCCCTCTGCTGCGGGATACCGATCGCGTACTGGACGTAGGCTGCGGGATCGGCATCGTTTCCGAACGCCTGGCCCGCCGTGTCACTGCCGGGAAGGTGCTGGGAATCGACATCAGCCCCATGAACATCTGGTATGCAGAGCGGACGACCCGTGCCGGCAACCTTTCCTTCGCATCACACGAAGCCGTGAACGAACTGGACGCTGCGAGCAGGGAGCTCGGCGGTCCCGCCGACGTCGTGGTGCTCGTGGATTCGATCGAGCACATCCCCGAGGCCGACCGCCCAGGGTTCCTCCGCGGGCTTCGCGGGGTCAGCTCGGATTCCGCGCTTCTCGTCATCACATACCCTTCTCCACAGTATCAGCGGTACCTGCGCGAGAACAACCCGGGCGAACTCCAGGTGATCGACAATTCGATCGAGCTGCCCACACTCGTCGAGGAGGCCGCGTCGGCCGGATACCTGCTCCGCCACTATTCGCTGGAGTACATCTGGCGCCCGGGCGATTACTGCCACGTCATCCTGCAGGCGGGAGGCTCCGACTGCAGCCGCCCCCTGTCTCCGAAACGGAAGAGCATGCTCGTGAGGGCTGTCAGGAAGGCGGAGAGCGTACTGCTCTCCCGCATCATCAGGAGGTACCGGCAGTGGAGGTACGTTGACAGGGTCTTCCGACGGATCCGCGATCACCGTTCCGGAGAGGGGAGTATTGCGGAGGCATCATGAGCAGAAAGGCGGGCGATGGGGGATCATCCGGCCCCGACACTCGATCATGAGAGGTTCCTGGAGGCGCTGACCGCATTCCTCGACCATGTCATGCCCGCATGCGACCGGGTCGAGTACAGGCTGGTGGGCACGGGAGCGGCCCTTCTGCACGGGGTGTCGCTGCCGGCTGCGGATATCGACATCCTGGCGAGGGCACGCGGCGGAGTCGATGCCTTTGTAGCCGCCCTGTCACCGTTCAGATGCCTCGAAGCACCAGCCTGGCTCGCCTGTTCGCGGCAGTACTACGCCAACTACGAGGTGAAGGGCGTCGAAGTCGGTATCAGCACCGTGGAGGTGGACTCCGCGGTCGACACCAGGGAGACCTTCGGCCTCGGCCCGTGGGAGCGGTTCTCACTCATGCCCTGCGGCCGCCACGCTGTGCCGACCGTCGCGCTGGAACTCCGCCTCGTCACCGAACTCATCCGCAGCCGGCCCGACCGATCCGAACCACTCGTCAGGCACATGCAGCGTCACGGCTGCGACCTCGGATTCCTCCGGAGATGTCTCGAGGAGGCAGAGATCCCACAGCCGATGCGGATCGAGGTTCTGGGCAGGCTCGGAGAGAAGTCCGGGCCGGCCCGTGGACAAATACCTAGCACGATGGTAGATTAAGACAAACCCCCACCGGAAGGCGGTCCATGTACAGACTGCTCGCTATTGCCGGGATCCTGTGCGGGATCTGCTCGGCTGCCGTCACCGTAGGCAGCCCCGAGATCGCCACCATGGATCCGTTCTGCGCATCTTGAGGCTCCCTCAACCGCTATCAGGTGATAGCGCTTTCCGGGGAGATGTCCGGGGCCATGACCATCGAGACCGTAGCATGGCAGAGGGGCGGGTCCGCCGGGTCCTCCACCGGCACCTACAACAACTTCAAGCTCTACATGGGCCTGGCCTCTGCTGACGTCCTGTCTAACACCTTCGCCGACAACTACATCGCCGGGACGAGGACCCTCGTGTACCAGACCTCCCAGCAGGTCATGTCAGCCGGCGCCGACGAGTGGATGACGATCACCCTCGACACCCCGTACTGGTACAACGGCACCGACAACCTGGTGTTCGAGCTCGAATGGCAGGGCGGCGCCAACATGTTCTACACCTACATGTGGAACACCGGCGCACCCCGCGGCCTGATGAACAAGACGGACCTCTCGTCCCCCACGGGAACGCTCTCCAACAACATGTCGGAGCTCAGGTTCGACGGTTCGATGGCCCTCGACCCCATGACCTTCGGTGAGATAAAGGCGGAATTCGGATTGTAGAAGACAGAGGCAAGCATCCGAAGCTAGCGCCTTCTGCGGCCCCGGGAGTGACATCCCGGGGCCACTCACGTAGGAATGAGCTGGCCCTGACAGCTGCATGCCATCAATCGATCTATTAGCCTGGCGGGCAGCGAGAAGACCCGCAGCACACTCTCCTGCCGGCTCCGCCGTGAGCCGGCAGAGAACTTGCGTCATGGCTGGAGTCATGGTCTCCCGCTGTCTGCCTCCGGCAGATAGCTGGCGACGCCTTCATTTCCGCTGAGCGGAAATGAAAAGGAAGCGACAGCATGGTTCGCGAAGCGAACCTGCGAGAGCGATTACGGGCGGCTGGGTGCAGGCGCCTGGCCTTGATGCGATAGTCCGGTTTAGCGTCAGCGGATCAGGACTCCTGCCGGCTCCGCCGTGAGCCGGCAGAGAACCTGCGTCATGGCCGGAGTCATGGTCTCCCGCTGTCTGCCTCCGGCAGATAGCTGGCGACGCCGTGATCCCGCACCGGCGGGATCACGGGAATGACATCCCGGGGCCGCTTGTATAATCATCGGGCTGTCGAAACGGATACTTTCGGAATGGAGGCGCGTGTGAACCCGCTCCTGCTGACCGCGCTGCTGGTGGCGCTCGTTTCCACCGCGTGCCTGGCCGGGGCCTCCGCCGCACGGAAGGCCGGGAGAGAGAGCCGGATAACGGCCGGAAAGGCCGGCTCGATGGACAGGGACGAGATCTACAGGATGCTCTCGCGGGTCGAGAAGATGGAGGAGCCCGAACTCGTGATGGGCGCCATGTGCTACGAGCCCGTGGCGATGCCGGCCGTGACCGAGTACCTCTGTCCGGTCTGCGGCGAGAAGACGGTGTACGACAGATCCTACGACGCCTTCTACATGATCACCGGGCTCTTCGAGACGAGGGCGCTCTTCGCCGAACTCGATTCGGTGTCGACCCTGGACATGGCGCTCGACGAGTCCTCCCTCTGCTCGGCATGCCGGTCCGATTCGACCACCGAGCCGGCGCTGGTGCTCCGTGTGACATGGGATGACGGCCGGACGAACGCCTCGACTGTGACGGCCGAGGATCTGCGCATGCTCGTCGGCTTCATGTCGGGAAGGCTCGACTATGTGAGCGTGAACGACGGGACTTTCCCGCTGAAGCAGAACCTCGACAGGATCAGGGAGATCCTGGGGATGGACCGGGAGGGCGGAGATCCCTGCTCCGACGGCGGATGCGGGGCCTCCTGCCCCGGGGGAGGATGCAGGTGAACCCGCTTCTGCTGATACTGCTGCTGGTGCTCGCCCTGTCGGCCGCCGGGGCCGCGGGAGCCAGGGGACTGGCAAAGAGGAGCAGGACCGTGACGGCAGCGAGCATCAAGTCGATGTCCGTGAGAGAGGTGACGCACCTCCTCGAGGCCGTCGCCAGGGAGCCGGAGCCGGAGTATGTCATGGGTGCGATGTGCTACGCGGCGATGCCCATGCCCGACATAACTGAGTACGTCTGCCCGGTCTGCGGCGAGAAGACCGTCTACCGGGACGCGGACCACGCGTTCCTGCTCTGGCAGATCGATACCGCCCGCTCGCTCGTATCGGAGATCCAGGCAGCCGGCACTCTCGACGTGGCACTCGACGAGACAGGCTTCTGCAGCTTCTGCTCGCCCGATTCGGTCACACCCGGGCTCCGCCTCGTGGTCACCTACGAGGACGGAACCACAGTCACCCCCTCGGTCGACGTCGAGGACATCAGGATGCTCGCCGGACTGCTGACCGGGCAGCTCTACTACGAGACCTCGAACGAATCGCAGTCCCCTCTGCGCCCCAACCTCGAGAGGCTGGGCGACCTCCTCGGGATCGAGATCGAAGTCGAATGAAGGGCATGAGGGCCCGGTCCTTCCTGCCCAGGACGGCAGTGCTCGAGACCACGTACGCGTGCAACCACCGGTGCATCTACTGCTCGTGCCCGTGGGAGCGCGGTGACGGAAGCTTCGACAGGCGCCCGGAGATGGTGACCGCCGAATGGAGGGAACTGGTCTCCGAGCTGTGCGACGCGGGAGTGACCAGCCTCGCATTCACCGGAGGAGAGTCGCTGCTGCGGGATGACCTGTTCGACATCCTCCGCCACGCTTCTGCCTGCACGGCGGAGCACATCGAGACGGTCGACGGCGAACTGAGGATCGAGCATCGCCCGCCTGAGCTGTACCTGCTCTCCAACGGGAGGCTGATCGACCGGAGGGTTCTGGAGGAATGCCGGGAACTGGGCGTAAGGCTCAGCCTGAGCCTTCCCGGCCTCGACACCTACGAGGCGCATACCGGGCTCGACGGAGCGGACAGGGTGCTCGAAGGCTTCCGCGGGGCGAAGGCGCTGGGAATCCCGGTGACGGCCAACATCACCGTGACGAAACTCAACCTGCACGAGCTGGAGCGGACGATGGCCGCGGCGGTCATCGCGGGCGCAAGCCAGGTGCTGCTCAACCGCTTCCTGCCCGGGGGAAGGGGTCTTTCGCACCGTGAGAGGCTCGAGCTGTCGGCTGCGGAGGTCAGGGAGATGCTCTCGATCGCCGACAGGGTGCTGGACGCGGCGGGACGGCCAGGTTCGCTGGGTACCGAGACCCCGTTCTGCGTCGCCGACCCCGCCTGCTACCCGCACATCAAGATAGGCACCCACTGCTCGGCGGCCATCCACTTCTTCGCCATCGATCCTTCCGGATGGGTCAGGGTGTGCAACCATTCCGAGACGAGGCTCGCGCACTGGAGGGAGTGGCGCAGGCTGAAGGACGACGAATACTGGAAGACCTTCGCATTCAGGCGGCACGGCCCGGCGGCGTGCTCGGGCTGCCGGTACAGGCCGTCCTGCGACGCCGGCTGCCGGGAGGCCGCACACATAACGACAGGGAGCCTCGCAGCACCCGACCCGGTCATGCCGCCAGCCGGATGCACCTTCGCACAGCCGGCCGCGGCGCGGGGAGCACTCACGGAAATGGAGTCCACGACGGAATGAACGCGATCATCATGGCTGCGGTGCTCTCGGCCCAGCAGTTCCACTACGGCCACTTCCTGGAGGGTGCGGAGACGACCGTCTTCGAGGCAGGATCGCCGCTTCTGGCGGACAGTTCCGTCGGAGCCTCCCGGATTGCCGAACTGCCTGCAGGACTTCCGGTCAGCATACTCGAACCGGGCGGGGACTGGTGCCGTGTCGAGGCCGGCAGCGGCTCCTACCGCTTTGCAGGCGCCGGGGCCACGGGCTGGGTCGAGTCGGAAGACCTCGCGCTTGTCTCCCTGATGACCTCGGACGGGCTCCTCCAGCTCGGTATCACAGGATACGGCGAGACCGGACAGCCCGAAGGCGAGGCCAGGTTGTTCGTGGAGGACGGCTCGCTCCTGTCATGCCCCGTGGAGATCTGGCGTTTCTCGGAGGAGGGCAGGCTCCACTACTGTGTGGATGCGTCGGAAGTACCGTCCGAAGGGCTTTCGGGCGTCGAGACGGCCTTCGTCCTGAGCTTCATCTACGAGGCCTGCGGCTACCTCAACAGCGACATCCTGATGATCGCGACGACGGGCGAGCTGGTTCAGGGCCCCGAGGCGGCGTCGGTCTCGGAAGCGGGCATCTTCAGACACTCCTCGGCTCTGGTCCTCCCACCCGAGCTGGGGGAGGACGACGTGGTCGAGGTCTCGACCCGGCATACGGAATGGATCGAGGAAGGCGACTCGCTCGTCACGTCGCTCGACGAAACCAGCTTCACGAGATACGGCTGGAACGGGCGGTTCTTCGAACTGGAACCCTAGGGCGCCGTCAGCAGGACCACCTTCGAAACCGAGTCGGCCGTGCCCCTGCAGGCGCGGATGAAGTAGACGCCCGTGGCGGCAGCCTCGCCCGATGCGTGCCGGCCGTCCCAGACCATCTCGTGCTCGCCCTGCAGGAGCCACCCGTCCGAGAGCGTCGTTACGAGGCGCCCGGCCAGGTCGTACACTCCGACGTACACGTTCCCGGATGCCGGAAGCCCGAGAGTCGCCGAAACCGTTCCGGTCGAGGGGTTCGGATGCGCGGCCCCGAGTGCGAGCGACGCCGGGAGAAGCCCGCCGGGACCCGCGGCCGGGATGCCCCTGATCTCGACGTCGTCGATGTTCCAGCCGCAGAAGCGCCAGCCGTCGTTGGTCGGGCCCATGACCCACCTCAGATATACGCACTGCTCGCCGTCGGCCAGGCCGGAGATGTCGTACTCGACCTCCACCCATTCCGAATCGCTCTGGTCCATGTAGACCTCGGCATTGCTCCAGACCGTGCTCCACTCCTTCATGTCCGTGCTCGCGAGGATCGCCGCCTCGTCGAAGCCGTTCACCTGCACGCCGAGCCAGCGCATGAACCGGAGCGATGTCCCGCTCAGGTTCGAGCAGTCGATCGGCCCCGTCGTGGCGCTCAGGCAGGGCAGCAGGTTCTCGTAGTCGCCCTCGAGGTTGTATCCCAGCACACAGCTCCCGGTGGCCCCGGAGGCCGGGTCGGGATGGCCGTGCTCCCCTCCGCCGCCCTGCGGGACTCCCCAGGCCCACAGTGGATCCATCTCCCAGCCGGGATCGGAGGACATGTCCCAGGAATGGACGGTGACGGCCCCGCCGACGAGCAGTTGCACGGGTATCTGGGCCGTGGTCCCCGACGTGCAGTCGTCCACCAGGATCATCGCGCCGTAGGCCCCGCCATCGAGCAGCGCCGCGTTGGCGTTGATCTCGAAGCCCGCCTGCACGGTTCCTCCGGGTTCGAGCACGCCGAGGGACGGGCCCGTCACCGAGAGCCAGTCGACCGACGGCTCGACCCCGATCGAGTACTCGTGGGGCTCCACAGAGAAGGCCGTGACATCCAGGCCGAACTGGGCCGGCTCGAAGGGCCCTCCGCACGGTCCCTCGACGATGACCGGTCCGCCCGGCGTCACATGCAGCCCGGATGTCGAGCCCAGGAGCTTGATGCAGAAGTTGCCGGTCCCGGGGAACGGGTTGCCGTCCCATCCCTGGAAGTCGGCCCAGTTCCCGGAGCCGTCCCTGTAGAAGCTCTCGCCTTCCGAGGCCGAGGATTCGACGATCGTCCTGTAGCTCGCCCCGAGAAGGACCGGTACGTCGGAAGTCCTGTCGTAGGGCTGGCCTCCGCGGTCCAGGGCGAGCACGGCGTAGAGGCTGTCCCCATCCACCGTCTCGAACGGCTCCGGGAAGTCGACGGTGTGGTACCCGGCATGGACGAACATCCCCGAGTCGGATGCCAGCATACCGTACGGCTCTCCGCCGTCGAAGCCCGAGTAGACCGAGAGCGCCCAGACAGTGCTGTCGGAGGCGGTGAAGAAGCCGCCCGAGGAGACCAGCATCGGCGATCCGGTGACGAATGCGTTCATGGCCTCGGCTGTTCCGGCCATGGTGTCCCGCCAGCCGTGGAGGTCGTGGTAGAGCACGCAGTCATAGCGCATGGGCTCCACATCGCGGAAGGACACTGCGCCCATCTGCGGTTCGTGCCCGGCCCAGCGGTCGTGGTAGGAGATCCAGAAGCAGCCGTCGAGACCCCATCCCGCGCCCCAGCTGTTCTTGCAGAGCCAAGCCCCGGGCTCGGGGGCCTGCGTCTGGAGGGTGTCGTTCCAGCCGATGATGGCGATCGCGTGGTTGGGCGGTTCTTCGCTCGACGGGGGCTGGTAGTGGATGTAATCCTGGATGTACTCCTCGGAATAGCACATGCAGGTGCCCATCACGCCGTACTGCATGACGGCTTCCTTGATCTCGTCGATCCTCCCGAGGTCGTCACCGGCGGTGTACCATTCGATGTGCCTCGGATAGTAGACGTGATAGCCGGGGGAGTACTGGAGGGGCGCGGGATCGTAAGACTGCCCGTCCGTGTCCCTGACCGCCCCGTCGCCCCTCGTGAGATAGGCCGAAGCGACCATGTAGTCGCCCCCGAAGTGCACGGTCAGGCCGCTGCCGGAGACCGGGTCGACATCTCCGTTCCAGTTGTCGTTGAAGCCGTTCCACCAGTCGAGGTGGTATTCCGCCAGGTCGGGCTCTCCCTCCTCGCCGGCCGATTCCCAGACGCCGGTCATCAGCAGGTTGCCCTCGATGGCCGCCATCGTGCCGTGCGTCCAGCAGGTGCCGCCCTCCTGGCTCTTGATCGAGGTGACGAAGCACTCTCCATCCACGTCCCTGAGGTCGAATGCGACCGGCAGGGCAGCGCACGGCAGGGCCGCCGCCAGTAGAAGGATGATGTACCCCTCGCGTAATCCTGATACGGGTGTTCCCATTTCTCCTCCGGAGTGGCGTGACCCTAGACCGTGCCTGACCGCGTTCAGATAATCCTGTGATGGAGAGCGGACCTTGTCCATATCCCGGGAACACGGAGCCTGGCGACGCCAGCGCCCGGTCCTCTTCCGGAGGGATCGTCATCATCGCCGACAGGGACGGCATCGTCGCCGTCTCCAAGCCGGAGGGCATGGCATCGGTCCCCGACCGCCGGGGCTCTCCCGGCGACCTCCATTCGATGCTCCAGGAGATCCTCGGCGCCAGGCTCTACGTCGTCCACAGGCTCGACAGGCCCACGAGCGGCGTGATCCTCTTCGCGAGGACCGCTCCGGTCCATCGGGCGCTCTGCATGGCGTTCCAGTCCGGGGGAGCCGCCAAGACGTACCATGCCGTCGTCCTCGGCCATCTCGAGGACCGCACGATCTCGCTGCCCCTCAGGCGCTTCGGGTCGGGCAGGGTCTGGGTGGACGAAGCCCGTGGGAAGCCTTGCACGACCGTCGTGAAGGTCCTGGAGCACGGCACCGGATTCACGCTGGCCGAGGCTCGTCCGCATACCGGCAGGCTGCACCAGATCCGGGCCCATCTGGCCGCGGTCGGTCACCCCGTGGCCGGTGACACGGTCTATTCGAAGGATTCGTGTGTTGCCTGGCCCAGGCTGATGCTGCACGCATCCAGGATAGAAGTGCAGTCGTCGGGAGGGGGGGCCGTCTTCGAAGCGCCCCTCCCGGAAGCATTCAGGTTCTTGCTCGGCAGGGCCCGGACCGGGGCCCCGGGGGAGGAGTGACGCGATGGAGAGAGCCGACTGGACTGGTGAGTTCCCGGGTTCCGTGGTGGTCACCGATGCTGGAGGGACGATCCTCTACATGAACGGAAGGGCCGCCGAGACCTTCGCATCCGAAGGCGGCTCGGCGCTCGTGGGGCGCGACGTCAGGGAAGTCCATCCCCCTGCAGCGAGGGTGAAGGTCGATCGGCTGTTCGAGACGAAGCGCCTCAACGCCTATACGATCGAGAAGAACGGCGTTCGCAAGCTCGTATACCAGAGCCCGTGGTTCAGCGGTGGCGAGTTCGCCGGATTCGTGGAGCTGTCGCTTCCCATTCCCGCAGACATGCCGCATTTCGTACGCGGAACGAAGGCGGGCGGGACGTCGTAGACATCCCGCCCGCCGTGTTCTGCTCCCGGGTGCGGTGTGACCTACCAGGCCAGCGATACCGCCAGCACCGCCAGGGAGACCGCGAGGACAGCGGGCAGGGCGCAGCCCGTCAGGAAGCACCCCCTCCTGCGGGTCGTGTCGCCGCTGTCGACGGGGGTGGAGTAGTCCTGCTGCTGCTCCTGGTAGGACCTGTCCCTGTCCGCCATGGACTTCGTGCCGCCGTCCCTGCCGATCTCCTTCTGGACTGAGCCGCCGGCAGGCCTGGGCGGCTTGTAGGCAGGCTTGGTATGCCCGGCGGAGTTCTTCTTGAAGAATCCCCCGCCGCCCATCTTACCGCCGATCGAGGACCCCTTGCCCCTGGACATGCCTTCCTTGCCCATCTCGACCTCCGGTTGTCGGGAATTCCACGGGAATACTAACGAGGAGGCCTCCCCGGCGGAAGCCCGGAAGGGCCGGGGCGGGATCGATGCCCTATCTTACCGGCATCACTTCATGGCGCTGACGGCGGTTCACGGGAGGATCGCGATGCTCTACAGGAGATTCGGACGCACCGGAGCGCAGGTTTCCGCACTCGGATTCGGATGCATGAGGTTCCTGTCCAGGAAGAGGGCGCCGACCTGGGGCGCGAACGTGGATGTGGCCGGGGCCGTCTCCCTGCTCCACGAGGCCAGGCAGGCGGGTGTGAACTACTTCGACACCGCCTACAACTACCACGCCGGGACGAGCGAGCGGATCGTCGGCAGGTTCCTGTCGGAGATCCCGCGCGACTCCGTGTTCGTGGCCACCAAGAGCCCGGTGTGGAAGATGAGGAAGCCGTCGGATTTCAAGAGATATCTCTCCATCCAGCTCAGGAGGCTGGGCACCGGCAGGATCGACTTCTACCTGCTACACGGCCTGGACGCGGAGTCGTTCGCGAAGTGCAGGGAACTGGGTGCCCTGGAGTTCCTGGAGGCCGAGATCGGGCGCGGCAGGATCGGGCATGCCGGCTTCTCCTTCCACGATGCCCCCCACGTCTTCCCGGCGATCGTCGATTCCTTCGACTGGGGCTTCTGCCTCATGCAGTACAACCTCGTCGACGCGAACAGCCAGGCCGGCACGGCGGGGCTCCGTTACGCGGCCTCGAAGGGGATGGGCGTGGCTGTCATGGAGCCGCTTCGCGGCGGTGATCTCGTGAGGGGCATGCCCGACGCCGTGAAGAAGGGCTGGGCCGGGCAGCCGGAGTTCACGCCCGCCCAGCACTGCCTCCGATGGATATGGGATCAGCCGGAGGTGTCGGTCGTCCTCAGCGGCATGGGCACCCGCGACCAGCTCGCGGAGAATGTCGCGGCGGCCTCGGCCACGCCGCCGGGGTCCCTCGCACCGGCCGGGCGCGATCTCTGCACCCGCATGCAGTCGGCCTACCTGGGCTTGAGGAAGACGGGCTGCACGCGCTGCGGCTATTGCCTGCCATGCCCTTCGGGGGTGTTCATCCCGAGGGTTCTGGACCTGATGGACGAGCGTTCGATGTTCCCCGAGTCGCCCGGCCCGTCCATGAGCTACGGCATGTGGCTGCCGGCCGCGAACCGCGCGGACAGGTGCACGTCGTGCGGCTCGTGCGAGTCGCGGTGCCCGCAGCACCTGCCCGTGACGAAGCTCCTCGCGGAGGCTCACGCGGCTCTGACGGGCGGGGCCTCCGGGAGCTGACCGGCTAGATCCTCAGCGCCAGGGACACCCGGATGACGGGATACACGCCGACGCCGTTGAGGTCGTTCTCTACGGAGTCCTCCTCGCCCTCGAGGGCATCCGCCAGCTCCTGCTCCATGCCCGTGGGCAGCGACCCTCCCTCGTGCCGGAGCTCCACGGAGTACGACTGCACCACGATACCGAAGTCGGTGGACAGGCCTAGCCCTCCGCCGGGCCATCCCGCCCCGTCGAAGCCGATACCGAGATAGGGAGCCACGGGGTCCATCGAAACCGTGCCTCTGACCACTCCAACCTCCCCGGGTGACCAGACCCTTCCCCCGAGCTCGACGGGAGAGCTCGTGTCGATGGCCACGCCCATGTCGCCCGAGCTGAATGCGGCGCCTCCCGAGAGCCTGAAGGAGCCTCCCGAGGGATGCAGGTCGAGCAGGACCGAAGTCCAGCCCATCGAGGCGTCCACCTCGTAGGGCAGGCCGTGCCAGGTGACCGATCCCGCACCGGAGAGTACCGTGTGGGAGATCCTGAGCGAAGCCCTCTCGCCGAGACCTATCCCTGCCTCGGCCCCGGCGCCGGTGGTTCCCGCCAGGGCCCCGAGCGCCACCGGGCCGGCCGCCGCGCCTGCATCTGAGTGGATCGGAGCCAGGAGCATCACCGCCGCGAGGACAGCCGCTCCGGGTGGGAGGAAAGGTCGGATTGTGAACACTGCGGGGTCCTTCCGGTGTCCCTCCACCGCCCCGATCATCCAACGCCCGCGCTGGCGCAGGGGTTCCCGCGCCGCACGGCCGGCCCGTGCCGCTTCGTCCTCGACCTTCGTGTGCGCGTTTCGACATATTGCCGGTTCGGAACGGACTGAAAGTCCATATTGGAAAGACCGGAAGGCTTTTATGAACCTCTTCGACGTGATGTCCCCCGAGCGGATCAGGATCCTCGGATCCGGAACGAAGTCCGGAGCCCTGAAGGAGCTGACCGATCTCCTCGCCGCCACCGGAGTCGTCGCCGACCCCGGCGAGCTCGAGAGGCTGATCCTCGAGCGGGAATCCCTCATGAGCACGGGCATCGGCCTCGGGATAGCCGTGCCCCACGCCCGCATCTCGGGGCTCTCCACCTCATGCATAGCCTTCGGGATAAGGCCCGAGGGGATCCCCGACTACGAGTCGATAGACGGATCGCCCGTGCGGATCGTGGCGATGATCATCACCGGGACGCAGCGGCAGAGGGAGTACATCGAGCTCCTGTCATCCCTCGCGAGGCTCTTCAAGGACGAGTCCGCACGAGAGAGGGTGCTCTCCGCCAGAACCTCGAAGGAGCTGTGGGAGACACTGATGCACGAGCGTTCGGGCCTCCTGGCCTGATTCGTTCCGCACCGGGCCGCGAGCCGCCGGGGCGGCAGCCCCCCATGACACCATCCACGGTCGATCCCGTGGTTGATGCAGTGGGAGTAGGCGATGATGATGCTGGGCCCCTCGTAGGACTCGGCCTCGACGAATGCCCTGACGGCCTGGGCGTAGTTCGCGCCCATGGCTATCCTGGCCACGTAG
>JAUCPW010000047.1 GCA_030373045.1 Candidatus Fermentibacter sp. | reverse complement strand
CGGGTACGACCCGGAGCCCATGTCGTAGCACCAGGCTTGCGCAAGGGTTGCATCCGCGCCGACGAGCTCGAGCGAACCGTCTCCGTCGATGTCCCCCGCCGCCACCTGGCCCATGGTGCTCGAGCCGGTGTCCACGGGGAAGCCCGTGCAGACGCTCCCATCGGGGTTGACCGCATAGAGCCAGCCGCTGCTTGTTCCAGCCACTATCTCCAGCTCGAAGTCGGCATCCATGTCGACGATGCTGATACCGCCGCATGGATTACCAATCACACTGGCAGGGAAGCCCGGAAGCAGAGCATGGCTCCCGGCGCCCGACCAGGCGTAGATCTGACCGGGGGTTCCATTCACCCCCGCCACGATGTCGAGATACCCATCCTCGTCCAGATCGCCGATCCCGACCGGACCCATCACCCAGCCCGGTACCGACAGGCTGTGCTCGATAGAACCCGTCTCTCCGCTGAGGATGTGGATCTTGCGGTATGATGTCGGCGCATTCGCCGTCCCGAAGATCACCTCGTTCGTTTCGTCGCCTTCGAGATCAGCGACTACCGGCGAACCGAGGATCTGGCAGTATGGAAACGTCTGCTGCCAGATCGTGGCCCCGGTAGAGCTATTCAGCAGGTAAACGGCACTCTGGTTGGTTGCTGCTGGCATGCCGGGCGAGTAGATGTCCTGGAAGTAGTCGTCTGCGGTTGCGACGAGAACATCGACATCGTCATCACCATCCACGTCCCCTATCACCGGCGTGGCACAGATCGACACGCCCGTACTCGTCGGGGTCAACGTCCTGGACCAGGTTGCTGTCCCTCCAGTATCCTCGAACAGGAAGACAGAACTCTTCAGATCTGTTGTATCACTGATGACGCGTCCAATTACGACCTCGAGATGATCATCCCCGTCTGTATCCCCGACTGACGGCGACGAATAGCTGCAGAAGTACCCGGGGCTGCCTGATGTGCCGCATTCGACGAGCCACCCATCGATATCGTCTCCTGTAGCCACGTCACATGCCTGCCCGGTCCATGATCCCTGATAAACGATATCCAGGTCGCCATCCTCATCCAGATCTGCAATTGCGGGACTGCAGCGCACAGGATACGGGAACCACGGCTCCCAGCTTCCTGAACTGGGCCAGTTGGTGTTCATGCTCGTTCCGTCGTCGTCGAGCAGATGCACCCAACCGTCGCGGTCCAATATCCCGACGTCGAGATCGCCATCACCGTCCATGTCAGCAAGCACCGGCGAACTCTCCACCTGATGATTCAGTTCGCCGTCCCACACCGTCTCCGGCCCGAACGCTATCCCGAAGCCGTGATGAGTGTCCGTGTAGTCCTCGTACCTGTCCATCACCGGAGGATCGGGATCGGCATCCGAGGGATCGAGAAGACCCAGCCCAGTGTTGTCCTTCGCCTTGATCTGCATCGTCAGCCAGCCCGACATCCCCGACGACGGCACATCCACCGTCCCGTGCCAGGTGTCGTAGTAGCCCGACGGCAGATACGTCGATGTCCATTCCACCGTGGCAGGATCGGCCACCAGATATGTCCCGCCCGCCTTCGCGAACCGCACGAACGGCTCCACCGACGTGTCCATCGGCCCCGTGAACACGATCTCGATCTCCAGCGTGCTGCCGGGATCCGCAGGTGCGTCGACCAGCACGTTCTTCACAGGCTCGAATCCGTTGGCAGTCTCTACAGCCTCCCACTCGGCTCGCCATACCTCGGAACGGCTGGCAGCATCCGTCAGCACCACCGACTGGGCTATCTCGCGGGTGTTGCATACCCGGCAGTCGATGCTGACTCGCTGAGAATCCGTAGTGTCCCAGGCGTATGCCGTCACGTCTATCCTGTAGAATCCGTCTGAAGCAGATGAATCCTGCAGGATCGGGTTGTAGTTCTCGCCGGTCCCATCAAGCGCCAGTGCAGTGTTCCAGCAGCCCTCCTCGATATTGCTTATCCCCAATCCGGTCCAGCCAGTGGCATCTCCACAGTTCGTCAGGCAGATGATATCGCCGGAGTAACCCGGGAAGTATGTCTGGAGATCGGGGAATCTGAAGAAGAACTGTCTGTACTTCTCCCAGTCATCATAGTCTCCTACGATTCCGTCGAAACTGACAAGGTACTTTTCAACGAGAACCTGGTCTGAGGCGGGATTCTCACCCTTGAGCACAAGGTCCCATCGAATACGGTAAGGTACGAGCCAGCTCTCGCCGATCCCGGGCTGGATCCCGCAGTCTCCGTATCCCCAGAGACTGAATCCCTGTATGAGGTCGACAGAACCATGGAGGTTATCCGTCGATAGGGTGTCGGCGTATATGTCGGTCGAAACGATCCAATCGTCTTCCCAACTCTCTATTGTGTTGTCTGTCAGAAAGTAACACCATGGATGCTGCGGGCTCTGGGGCTGGGGATCGAACTGCCATTCGTAGTCCGATCCGGTCGCCGAAGGATCGAGTACAGAAAGGGGATTCAGATGCCCAGCAGGCCCGTATGCTGTGCTGAATTCCCGACCCGATCTCATGAAGTGAAGATGAGAAGTAGATGAAGTGTCCTGATGAATGCAGGCGAGCGAGTCGTATAAGGAGAGGGAATCTTCCTTCTCAATACCGAACGGATTCGCCACATGCAGATACGCCCAGCCCTCTTCCGAGTCTAGAGACTCGCAGATGACGAACCACTGCTCCGCGCTTGGAGGGACCCATCCATTACATCCGTTACGTATCCGGCTTCGACCGAGTAGACGACTTCCTCCTGCCCGGGAAGGGTCAGTTCCGTCAGGATTAGGTCGATTCCTGAATGGAAGTTGCCCATTGGATTGCTCGGGGAAGCATCGAGCCATGGAATGTTTGAGCCTCCATAACTACCGTCGATCTTGTGTGTACTGTCGGCAGGGATGAGCGGCCATGGAATAGCCGAAACAAGAGTTGGAAGAAGCATGATCGCAATCATCTGCTTCATTCTACTCACCGCCATCGAGACGGTTCACGATCACGGGAACGCACAGGAAATCGTTCCAGGAGTTGGGTTCGACGGAATCGTAGCACTGGGCGAAAGTGAACGAGCCAGCTGGAGATACGTGGATATTACCTCGGGTCAGATTCCAGCATTGCGGAGCACCGTCTCCATCGAACACGATGGTTCCGAAGCGATAGGGCTGAGACTGCCTCGAACTGAAGGCAACCGTCAGCCCATCGTTCGAACAACTGCCCGCGCGCAGAGACAGATGGTCACCCAGTTCCGAGGTCGAAACGGTCCAGACCTCTTCCAGATTTTCGCAATCGTAAACGAGCGGCCTGTGCAGACCACCGATACAGAGATATCGCTCGTTCTGCGAGAATGACAGGCTATGCCCAACGATGTCCTCTCCGAACCTGTGGAGGAGTTGCCCTGTTTCCCCATCAAGAAGAAAGACACCTCTCTCGGGTATCGAGTTCTGCTTACACGCAACATATCTGCCCGTCGAGGAGACTGCCGGCGCTCCATTCATCACGCCATCGGCCATCGGGAAGCGGGAGAGGATGTTTCCTTCGCGATCGAGAAGGAAGACCAGACCCGTGAATGCTTCTCCGAGATCGGAGCCCTCAGGCACTTCGGTCTCCACCGCGATCAGGCATCCATCGTTGCTTATGGAGATATTTGAATAGCCCGAGAATCCTATCGGAACCTCTTTGTAGGTTCCATTGGGGGAAAGAAGGCAAACGAAACAAGATACTCGTCCGAAAGCACTGTAAATATCATGCCATCCGGAAATCGAAACCCCAATTGATGCATCTCTGCATATCCTTATAAATCTATGCACCATAGCCAGCTGCCCGATCTCCTCGCCAAAGCGGTTAACTAGTTTACCCGGCTCGGAGATCACATCTGTCGGCTGATCCGATCGGTCGTACAGGTATTCTGCTCCTCGACCATTCACCATGAAGTTTTCACGCCAGTAGTCTTCACCGGGAGCAATCCAGTCCGCGTCGATCCTGATCTCGTTCCCTTCCTCGTCGTAGAAGAGGTGCAGGTCCTGCGCGATGACCGCCCTCATCCGGCAATCCAGCCAGTAGCGGTCCTCCTCGGGGATGGTCGAGTCGGCCAGGACTTCGGCGAGCCACGGCATGGGATAGCCGTCAACAAGGGCGGCTTCGAGCTCCTCCGGCGTCTCCGCCCGAAAGAGCTCCGTAACCTGGATGTCGGCGTGGGAGAGGGAGAAGACGAGCGCGAGCGCGAGCAACGGCTTCATTCATGCCCTCCAGTTCCTGATGCAAGGAGATACCCTGACGCCTCCCGGGAGGCAACTGTTTCCTGGATACGATCCGGAGCTAGGGAGAGGGGAGGAGAGGTAGGTAGGTAGGTAGGTAGGTAGGTAGGTAGCGCTTTCATGGATGATGCGTTTTCGTGCCGTCTCACGCACTCCCCTTCGAGCATGTCAGGCAAGACAGCGGTATGCTCATCAACTCAATCATCTGAGTCAAGGGCTGTTGCATGGAACGGATTGCGTCTCCTCTTTGACATAGCGTGGTCGCATGACACAGGTAAAAATTTGACTGAGTTGCATTTGCGACAGCACACAGAGAGTCTGGAGAGAGAGTGCTTTACTCCAAGGCGAGCACTCCAGCTTCTGCATATCATCCAACTGAGCTGAGATGATGCATCTCGTACATCATGGAGAGATATAAAGCGGGCTTTCGCTCATACTGCAATAATCCGAAGGAACCGCGCTGGTATCTTCGACGTGGAGAGGTACCATCCATTTCAAGGAGTCGACTGGCTCTCGACACGGAATCGAGTACATCTCCTTCTTCTCCTCAATCCCCTCTCCGTCATCACGGGGTGTTCCCAGTAGTCGCCCAGCGCCGCGATCTCCTCGAGCTTCTCTTTCGGCAGCTTCAACAGCGCCAGCCACTGGATCACCCGGTCCAGACTGAAGCCATGCCGGGCGGCGAGTTCCTGTCTCGTGAGGTGGTCCGTGGTCATTTCGGCCAGGAGCTCCATCGCGAAGTTGACCGGGTTGCGATAACAGCGGGGATTCTGCCGGGCTATCCTGATGTCAGGTCTGGATATGGAGATCCTGAAAGTGGCACGTGGGCTGGTTCGACTGGACCAAAGGCCGGTGTACCAGATTTGTCTCGTCGGGTTCTTCACCGGGTTCTTCATCATTTAATGGGGCAATGGTCCGGACTAGTGAAATACAACGACTCTAGCCGTCGACGACCAGGTTCCCGACTGAAATCGGACCGAGTAGACCCCAGACGGGCTGCCGCTGCTGTCCCAGATGAGATCCGTCCCCGAGCCCGAAGCCTCGAGAGTAGCCACAAGACGGCCTGCCGTGTCGATGACCATTACCTGCCCCGGGATACCCTCAGGTAGGTCGATCTGCACCAACCCCGAAGCAGGACAAGGATTGGCGGTGATCAAGCTGGATGGAAAGTCCGGGTCTTCGGGAATCGATTCCTGAACGTCTGCTCGTGCGAAGAAGACGCCTCCAGTGATCTGGTTGTTCCAGCACATGTAGACCGAGCCATCCTGATCGTTGCCTGACAAAGCGCATGTGTTGGCCTCGCCGGTCCCGGGGTTCGCCACGGCCGGGGAGTCGCTCCAGGTCATCCCCCCGTCCAGACTCATCGAACAGGTAGCCCATGACGGCCACTCAAGCCCCGTATGCTCGCACCAGGATGCGAAGATCGGCCCGCCCGGCGGGCTCCATACCCCTCCATACCTTCGCCAGTCTTCATCTCCGGCGTCGACGCGAACCGGCTCCGGCAGCCATGTAAGGCCGCCATCCGTAGATCTCTGATATTGGACATAGGCGTGGATCGTTCTTGTCGCGAATTGGGATATCCAACTCAAGCATAGATCGGTCAAGTTGTAGTCCATTCTGATGCTACAATGCTGAACCGGGTATCCCCCTGTCGGGATGGGGATGTTGGGCTGCAACCATGATGCTCCCCCATCGGCACTGATCGAACAATAGATGTTGCTGTCGCCTCCTGTGGGTCTGCCATCCGACCACGCGGCAATGAATGATGAGCCTCCCAGATAGGCAACCTCGGCAGAGTACTGAAGGCCCGTACTATCTCCCACTGGTGTGCCGATCTCCCAAGTCAATCCGCCATCAGTGGAGTGAGTGGAATACACTCGGCGATTGTCATCCATATTCCCATAAACGCAAACCAGGAGATCTCCCTCATTATCGCAAGAGATCACCGGCATGTAACATCGCGCTCCCTCGATGCTGATCCTCACGTTAGGCTGAAGCCATGTTGCTCCCCCATCCACTGACCTGGAGTAGTAGACTGCATACGGTTCGGGACCCCTGTAGTCCTCCCATACCGCATGGAACACCCCGGAGGTGTCTGCGCATACCCTGACTTTGTACGGGCTGGCGTTTTCAGAATCGGTGATCTCCCAAGGGATTCCCCAGGAGGCACCTGCATCAGCAGAAACGCTCGCCCATGCCATCTCGGGCTCAGTGCCGTCACGCCCGTCCCAGACCACGCAGATCCAGCTCCCTCCATCCGAGGCGATGTCGGTGTTACCGATCGTGGGATCTGTGAATGTGTCCAGCCTGACTGGTGCCCCGAACCAGATCGTCGGGTCGGAGACCAGCACGAGCGCAAGGAGTGTCATCGTCAGACTAGACACGGACGGCTACCGATCCCTGATAGGGCAGATATCCCTCCTTGGTCACAGTCACAGTCATGGTCCCCGCGGAGGATGGATCAAGATAGACGCTGTACTGCCCGGAGGAATTCGTTTGCCCGCGCCTGTAGATCACGAAGGAGGAGTTCCTTTCCAGGAGGAGGCACACCCTCGCGCCCTGAATAGGCTGGTTACCGGCATCAGTGACGGTAACCGTGAACTGAACCGGAGCATTAAGTATGGTCACATGCTGTACCGTCATGCCGAGCGGCTCTGTCAGCCACAGGGGGCAGGCCGGATCGCCGATCAGGTTGAAGTTCAGGAGGTCCCACATCGGCTCGACTACGTCACCGGGAGTGATCTCTATGGGTGGGGGGATCACTCCGGGGGGATAGGAGAGCCACTGATCTATGTAGGCCAGCTTGGCCTGATTGAAGACAGTCGCTTGTCCTCTGGCTCCTACAGCTGGTTGCTGATTATACAGAACATCGAGGAACCACCTGTTCAGCAGATGGCTCGGACTCCCTCCTACCTCAAGACTGTTCAGTCCCTGATAGACATTCCCGACATATGAAGGCCCCAGTGGGGCATCTGACGATTGACTGTCGATACCAAGCCATGTCTCACAGATCGTGGTGTCTGCGAGGGGGTTCCAGAACTGGCCTGTACCGCAGTTGAACGCCCAGGCGGTGCAGAACATCCCTCCGGAGCCGACAAGGTCTCTAAGATCCGAGGGGAAGACCTTCTCAGCATCAGTATCCGGGTAGCCGTCATAGTTGGCAGCTAACATGTCCCAGCCGCCATGCCCGCCAAAATCAACTCTCCAGGAACCTCCTCCCGATTCTGCAGAACCGTCGAGAAAAGCCGAGATAGTGGCTGGGGAGATCTCCTCATATGGTGATTGCAGGCAGCCTTCCTCAGCCACCCAGAAGAGGTCATACTGGCTCGGTACAGGTTCAGTAATCTCGACGAAGTGCCGCCACGTCTCCGGTAACTGCTGCTCGCCGTAAAACTGATCTACGTTTGCACTGACGATCAACAGGTCATAGGATGGCTCGGTCTCACGTGGCAAGCGCTTCTGATAACTCACTAGCCTTGTTGCGAGCGCATTGACCTCGATCATCGAGTGAACGGGAATCCTGCCCAGGAGGACGTCCGGGACGAGATCCATCTCATCGTTGAGTGATGGATTCGTCGGGTGATACTGAAGTGGCCCCGGTTTTGTGGACAGCCTGAGGGGCGGTTTGCGTTAGAATCAGGCTGCTTCATCGTTTCCGGTTTCCCGGGTTGAGTATGCGGCATCCGGAGTCCTGTTCCCCAGAGAAGAGTGCTTCCTCTCCGAGTTGTACCATCCCAGATACCTTCCCAGCTCGATCCTTGCCTCCACCATGTCGTTGTAGCTCTTCAGGTAGATCTCCTCGTACTTCACGGTGCGCCACAGCCGCTCGACCATCGCGTTGTCCAGGGCTCGACCCTTCCCGTCCATGCTGATCCTGATCCCGGCGGCCTTCAGCACTCCTGTGAACTCCCGACCGGTGTACTGGCAGCCCTGATCCGTGTTGAGGATCCCGGGACGACCATACCTCTCGAGCGCTTCTTCCAGCGCTTCCACGCAGAACCTCTGATCAAGCGTGTTCGACAGCCGCCAGGAGAGCACCTTCCGGCTGTACCAGTCCATGATCACCGTCAGGTAGCACCAGCCTCGCGGCATCTTCACATAGGTGATGTCCGACGACCAGACCTGGTCCGGCCGCGTGATCGACAGCCCTCGGAGCAGATAGGGGTACTTCTCGTGATCCTCCGACGGTCGACTCGTCGACGGCTGCGGGCTTATCGCTGCAATGCCCATCAGCCGCATCAATCGACCCGCCCTCTTCCTGCCGGCCTTCAGCCCTCGATCCGCAAGATCATCGCTGATCCTGCGAGCCCCCTTGAAGGGATGCGCCGTGTAGATCTCGTCGATCGCCGCCATCAACTCGCTCTGCTCACGACCACGCTCTGCCCGCTTCCGGTACAGCGTCGACCTGCTCACGCCCAGCAACTCACACTGCCGTACCACGCTGATCTCCAGATTACCCTTCTCAACGGCTTCTCTTCGCTCGACGGGCTTCAATCTCGTCAGCTTTTTTTTTGAGCCAGTCCAACTCGACCTTCGCCTGCCCCAGCTGCCGGTGAGCTTCATCAAGCTCACGCTGCAGCTCAGCCTCCCGGCTCCGCCCAGATCCCTCCGAAAACACTTCCGGAGCCCGCTCCAGGAACTCGCCCTTCCAGCGGCTGATCTGAACCGGGTGCACTCCGTACTGCACCGCCAGCTCCGCTATCGTCTTCTCTCCCCGGATCGCCTCCAACGCTACTTTCGCCTTGAACGAAGCACTGTGCACCCGCTTCGGCATGTCCCCTCCCTCGAGAAGCCATGCCCAATTCTAACTACTCCTCCTGTCCACCAAAGGGGGCCAGTTCATCCTGTGCGTGTGAGCTCCCTGCGGATGCAATGAAGAGAACGAGGTACAAGTGGGAAAGAAAACGATTCCCGTCCATCCCTGCCACCCCCGTTGCATTCCCTGACCCGCTCCTGATATCGAACCCAATTCCCGCAGTGTCAACGAGAAGCATATCCTCCGAAACCGCCGGAGGGTCCGGGGAGGGCCGCTGCAGGGCCGGAGCTCGCACGGACGAGGCGCGGCATCTATAATCCAGCGCCCGGTCGATGTGCGTGTCCGCGCGACAAGGAGGTGGCAATGTCTCCGGCATTCCTGATCTCCTTAGCACTGCAGTCAGGATCTGTCTTTTCCGAAGGCGTCATGCCGACATTCCAGGCGCAGTACTCCTGGCCGCTCCGGCTCGGAGGCGAGATCGGCGCCAACTTCTACAGCTCCGCCGGATTCCTCATAGCGGCGGGGCCTTTCATCTCTGCTTCGGCTGGGCGCGACGGAGCCAGCCTCAACGCCGGGGTGAAGGGCTCGCTGTTCGCCTTTCTGCCCTATTCCACTGGCGGACTGGCGGCTTCAGGCATGTATCTATGGGATGATCCCGACGCCATATACGCCGGTGCGCGGGTGAGCACGTCCTTCTCTCTCGTCTCGGTCTTCGGGGGAGTCTACAGGCGCGTGTCCGGGGAGGAGAGGGACGACTGGCTGCTCAGCCTCGGCGCGGGCCTGGGCATGCCCTGATCCGTCAGTCGGCCGGACGAGAACGCTTTTAACTCCTTTAACTTTCTCGAGCCTCTACAGGAATTGCCGGCTTCGAGTCAGGGACGGTTCAGGACGTCACAGGTCCCGAAAGGGTGAGGTACGCAGCCGCGGAGGTCAGGGCGAGCCCCGCGAGCAGGAGGATCACCTTCCGCCGCCCTCCGCCCGTCCCGGAGACCAGTGAGTCCATTCCTGCCGCGGAGGCGACGAACATCAGCGGTTCGTAGGGGAACCGGTATCTGGCCTCGTACAGGACAAGCCCCGAAACCGCGACGATCGAGAACAGGGCCGTCAGCAGGGCGGTCCACTGGAACGGGCAGGAGCGTCTCATCCGGGAGAGACCGAGCAGGATCAGGGGAAGAGCGAACATCAGGACAGGGTTGATCCCTCCCCCCCTCTCCGCCGGGGAGAATACCCTGACGGCATCAGCGATGGATTCGAGAGCTGTCCTGAGGGGATGGCGTAACGAGTAGTCGATTCCCAATCTGTAGAAGAGTGCGTCGGCCTCTGCCTCCCCAAGTCCCTCGAACCCGTCCACCGTCTCCTGGTCGTAGAAGAAGGCATGGTATCCGGGTTCGAGGTTGAAGATGGGGACCATCTGCGCGGGATCCCCCCCTCTTTCGGCAAGGTCCCGGAGCGCCGCAGCTTCATTGGCTGCGACAAAGGCCTCCGGAAGCCTGGTCCCGGCATCTCCTCTCACGGCGTCATTGTGTCTGAAATCCCAGAAGAGCCTACCGCCCGCCGTTGATAGTCCGGGAGTCCCGATCACCGACTGATTCCGTATCATCCACGGGACCAGGACGATGGCCACACCGGCAAGCAGCCAGAGAATCCGAAGGAGGCGCCGTGCGGGTATCCCGCCGCTCTTCTCCAGCAGGAGGAAGGGAACCAGAGCCGCGATCCATACGATCGAGTTGACCCTGCAGAGAACGGACATCCCGATAACGATCCCGGACATGAGAATGCAGGCCGTTCCCCGAGGTCCGGCCCATCCTCTGCATTCGGTGAGAAGCAGCAGGGATGCCACGACGAGAAAGGAAAACAATGTCTCGGTGAGCATAACGCCGGTCATCCGAATCGCTTCGGGATTGAGCGCGCACATGGCACCCGCTGCGATCATGGCGGCTGAAGATCCGGCTTTCCGCGCCAGAGCTGCGGAAATCGCCGCCGTAAGAGCGCCCAGGAGGGCCTGGAAGGCCAGTACCGGCCGGTACCTCTCACCGAACATCCTGAACGAGACCGAAAGGATGAACGGATAGAGAGGCATCCGGTAGGCGGTAGGGTGTCCCGGTTCGTTCACGAAGCCGTGTCCTGCAGCCAGGTTTCGCGCAAGAACGGTATCGTGGGCGGCATCCCAGTGCAGGGAAGGGTGCTGAGCCATGAAGAAGGCCGAATATGCCCTGGGAACAAGGGCAACGACGAAGATGGCCAGAATTATCGCAAGATCACGTGCACCGGCTCTTCCCCGGAAGCTGGCTGCCATATCGACCCCGTTCCACCGCATCAGCCTGCTCGATGGTCCTCACAGGACTCCGGACTCCAGAAGCAGACCGACATGCCAGGTTTCAAGACTCCCGGGTCAGAACGCTGATGAGAGGTTTCAGGATTCTTGCGCCCTTCTCCGCCTCCCGTCAACCGAACCAGGGAATCCCACGATCCGTCAACACCTTCTCATGGTGCGATCCAGTCTCTCCATGTCGCATCCCGAGGCCGGAGCCGCAGGTCGTGCGATCCGGAATTAGGTTCCGCCATTTTTCGAGAGGCGCCGGCCACAGGCGGGGCTGTCCGGCCGCCGCCCCTCGGCATCGGGACAGGGCAGGACATGCAATGAAATGCAGTCTAGTATGAGGATGCCCCACCCGCGAATGTTCCCATCCGACCAAGATCAGATCAACTGCACCAGTCGGCCATACTGTCATCCTGCATGCATGCCGTAGTCATTTGCATTCGTATCAGCAAGCTAGTGATACCCTCATATCCATGAGCAACAACAAGATGCCGCTGCATCTGAAACGCTGATCTCCGCACGGACGGAGATCAGCAGGCCTGACAGCTGCCCGCCACCATCACGATGCAATCCGTCTGGCGGGCAGCGAGAAGGCCGGAGCGTACACATGGCTGGAGTCATGGTCTCTCGCTATCCACCTCCAGCGAATAGCTGGCGACGCCTTCATTTCCGCAGACGCGGAAATGAAGGATCTGAAACCAGGAATCGACCGGAGATCAGCGGAGCAGGATCAGCCGGGCGGTCGCCTCCAGCGAACCGGATGTCGCCCGGATGATGTAGACTCCCGCCGGCACGCGCCCGGCATCCCAGACGAGCATCCCGTCCGAGGGTGCCGGCCCGTCGTGCAGGCGCGCCACCAGCCGGCCGTCGACGGCGAAAGCCTCCACCCTGCATTCCGACACGCCCGGGGCCGAGACCGCAAGGGAGACGGGCATCCCTGCACGGGCCGGATTGGAGACGACGCCGAGCACGAGGGAGGGTGTTCCCTCCTCCTCGCCCATTCCGGTTGTCTGGACGTACTTGATGGTGGTGAAGTCGTCTCCGGTTCCCGTGCCGGGGCTGTATCCGGTGACGTAGGCGTTGCCGGCGGCGTCGACCGCTATGGCTGCCGCGCGATCCTCCCCATGCTCCGGGCCGTCGTAGCGGATGGACCACTGGAGCGCACCGGAAGAGTTGTACATGAGCGTGGCGTAATCCCCGCTCGTGCCGCTGCCGGTGCTCACGCCGGTGACATAGGCGTTCCCGGCTCCGTCCAGGACCAGGTCGCGGGCCTCGTCGACCGAGTTGCCGGGCCCGTTGTAACGCGACACCCACTGCTGGGCGCCGCCGGGGCTGTACATCACGGTAGCGTAATCGAAGTTCCAGTATTCGCCCATGCTCGCTCCGGCCGTGCAGACTGCGCCCGAGGCGGAGACGGCTACGGCGAAAGCCTCGTCAGTGCTGATCCCTACCGGGCCGTTGTAGGTGGAGAGCCATTGGGTATCGCCGTTGTCGTCGTAGGCGATCGTGGCGTAGTCGATCGTCTCTCCGCCGGTAATCTCGCAGTAGCTGCCGCCGGTCACGACCACCAGTCCGGCCGGGCTGAAAGCCATGTCGTTGGCATCGTCGGCCATGCCGGCCGAACCGTTGTAGCGGGCCACCCACTGCGCGGTCCCGTCGGCGCCGTACCTTATCGTGACGTAGTCGACGGTCGAGGGGATGCCGCCGTAGCTGTACCATGTGCTGGAGCCGGCCACCCGCACGCCGCCGGACGGATCGGTCGCGATCGCGCAGGCCTCGTCGGTGTGGTACTCGGAACCGTACCGGGCGACCCAGAGCTGAGAGCCGGACGGCCCATACGCAACGGTGGCGTAGTCGAGCCCGGTTCCCGGGCCCCAGCTCCGTCCGGTCACGAACACGTTGCCCGCGGCGTCGACGGCTATTGCGGCCGCCCTGTCGCTCCCGGAGCCCGTGCAGTTGTAACCGACGATCCACTGCAGATTGCCGGATGCGTCGTACTTGATCGTGGCGTAGTCCTCTCCGGTGCCCGGACAGGTGATGTATCCCGTGACATACACGTTGCCGGCGGCGTCAACGGCGATGTCGGAGGCCCTGTCGTCTCCGTTGCCGGGGCCGTTGTAGCGCACCGCCCAGAGCTGCGATCCAGTAGAGCCGTACTTCACTGTGGCCATGTCGAGCGCAGATCCGTTCCCGATGCTGTATCCCGTGACATACACGTTGCCAGCGCCGTCGACCTCGATGGCCGTGGCCTGGTCGGCTCCGTTTCCGGGGCCGTTGTATCGGGCAACCCAGGACTGCACCACACCGTCAGACTGAGCCAGGGACGTTCCGCAGACGAGTGTCTGCAGAGCGACGACAGCGAGGAAACAAGTAGTACGCACGGCCCACTCTCCTCCGATGGCGGAACTGGAATAGTTGTACTGATCTACTCTCGGCCCATCAGTCGGGTTTGTCAACGGATGGAAGCGTCGGAGCTCTGGCAGTGAGAAGAACGGGGGTGCACGCACTCTTGCAGGTCTCGAATGCAGTATATCGAGATGAGCCTGGGGACAGCAGGTTCTCGCAGCGAACCTGCGAAAGCCTCGTCCGCAAACATGCTGGCGACTCGCTCATTCCTGCGTCCGCAGGAATGAGCTGGCCCGGCAGCAGTCCGCCACTCTGCGCACCCGGGAAAAGGCGGACTGCGAGAGGGCCTGAGCAAATATCCGCCGAAGCAGGAATGAGCAGGTCCGACAGCGATTCGACACCGATCCGGTCAACGTGAACGGCGAATCGCGATAGGACCCGGAGCATACTTCCGCAGACGTCCGCAGGAATGAGCCGGCCCGGCACGCTTATCTCCGTGTCGACGGAGATAAGCAGGCCCGGCAGTTGCCCGCCACCTTGTGCATTCACTGCACGGCGGGCAATGGGAGGGCCGAGGCGTACCTACTGCCGGCTCCGCCAGGGAGCCGGCAGAGGAACGTTCGCCATGGCTTACGTCATTGTCTCTCGCATGTTTGCGGAGCAAACATGCTGGCGACGCCTTCATTTCCGCGTGAGCGGAAATGAAGGGGTCACACGTGCATGTGTGAGATGATCGAGTCGACGGTGGACCCGATCGTACCGCAGGTCTCGAAGGGCGCCAGCCCGTAGACGAGAAGCGAGTACTCGTCGGTGAAGACGCCGTACGCCCTCCCCCTGCCCCGGACGGAGCCGTTCTCGGTGATGATGTTGAAGTTCACCGCCACCACGAGACCGACGGAGCCCCCGGTCCTCTCGGAGCTCTCCATGCTGCCCTCGAGCCACGATACCTCACCCATGAGGAGCATTTCGAGAGCTTCGGGGGACAGTTCCGACATCACCCTGCCCGTGAGCCACTGTGCGCGATCCTCCATCGGGATGGACTCGCGCCAGTAGTGGATGCGGAGGTCGAACCCCTCCGCTGAGGGCGAAGCCGCGACTGCTCCGCTCTCTTCATCGATGCTCCCCTCTACGGGAGGGTTCATGCTTCCGGGGAGCCACTCGAAGACGAAGCCGGGATACTCGAGCGTGTAGATCGGGCCGCCGTTGTTGCCGGAAGCGATCAGCGCTCCTGTCAGTATTGCCAGAACTGTGGACATCTTTCCTCCGGTATTGGTGACACTGCGGGATCGAGATAGAATATGTCCTGGAACTCCTTCGTCAACGGAACGGGGTCAGATGAAGCTACCTCCGGCCGCTCCGAGGATACTGGTTATAGAGGACGACCCGGCACTCGGTTCCCTGCTTTCCGAATACCTGACGTCGCACGGCATGGAAGTCAGACTCTCGCCGCGGGCGGAAGGGACAGAACGGGCGGTCGCGGTCTGGAATCCCGACCTGATCGTGCTGGACATCATGCTGCCCGACGGGAACGGGCTCGACGTCTGCAGATCCATCAGGATGACATGGCGCGGTCCCGTCCTGTTCCTCACGGCCCTCGGGGATGAGACCGACATGATCGTCGGCCTCGAGCTCGGGGGTGACGACTACATCACCAAGCCCTCCTCGCCCAGAGTCCTGCTGGCCAGGATAAGGGCGCTCCTCCGAAGGGCCGCGGGCGACTCCGGGGCCGAGACCCTCCTCGCCGGAAGCGTCAGGCTCGACATCTCCAGCAGGAGGGCCTGGATTTCGGACACCGAGCTGGATCTCACCACGACGGAGTTCGACCTCCTCGTCCTCCTGGCGCGGCGAGCCGGGCGGGTGCAGGAGCGGTCGCGCCTCGTCGAGGAGCTGAGGGGCATCGACTTCGACTCCTTCGACAGGTCCGTGGATGTGCTCGTTTCCAGGCTCAGGCGCAAGATGGCGGCGGTCGAGGGGGGCGCGGACCTCATCAGGACTGTGAGGGGCATGGGCTACATGCTCGCCCTGCCCGGGCCGGCGTGAACAGGCTCTTCCTCCGCATCTACCTGCCGCTGGCGGCGACGATCCTCCTCGTGCTCGGCGTGGCATTCCTCTTCGCGTTCAAGATCATCCCCGAGAAGGCCGGGGAATACTACAGGAACACCCTGGCGGAGTTCAGGGACGAGATAGTCTCGCGTGGGTCCCCGGGCGAGGGCGGGATACTCGCAGTCGCCGACTCGATGGGCATAGGCGCGCGAGTGCTGCGGCCGCATGATCCTCGTTCGGGGCTGCCGGCCCCGCCTCCGAGGCCGGGGCACATCTTCCTCCAGGGGCTTCCGGAGGAATGGGGTCTCATAGTCGAGGTTCCCGTCTTCCCAGGCGGGAGGCACGGCCCCAACCGGTACACCCCCCTGCTCTTCGTGGCCCTGCTCGTACTCGCCGAGGGGGCGGTCCTCATGACCTCCCTGAAGCCTCTGCGGAAGAGGCTCTCCCGCCTGGAGGACGCAGCCGCGTCGATAGCCTCGGGGGACCTGTCGGCCAGGGTCCGCACCGAGGCGCACGGGGACATAGTCGACTCGCTGGGCAAGACCTTCAACGGGATGGCCGACCGCATCCAGACCCTGATCTCATCGCACCAGGAGCTGCTGGGGATGGTCGCCCACGAGACACGGACCCCCCTTGCGCGGATGAGGCTCTCCCTGGAGCTGATGCGCGACCGCGGCAGAGCCGCCGATCCGGCGAGACTGGGAGTGATGGAGGAGGACATGGCGAGCATGGACGCCCTCCTGACCGAGCTCCTCACCTTCAACAGGCTCTCGCGGGCTGACGGGACGGGCATGTCGCGGGTCGACCTCGGCATCCTCGCATCCGAGATCGCCGATTCGGAGAACTGGAGCCGGCCCGACGTCGAGGTGAGGGTGGAGGGCGGGGCCGAGTGTACCGCAGACCGCTCGATGGTGGCCAGGGCGCTGTCCAACGTCGTCATGAACGCGGTCAGGCACGCCGCGGGCTCGGTCAGGGTCCGCCTGGCGCGCGGCGGGGGAGGAACCGACATCACTGTCACAGATGACGGGACGGGATTCGATCCCTCTCTGACGGGCAGGCTGGGCAGGCCCTTCGTGAAGGGCCCGGGAAGCCCCGGCTCGGGGCTCGGGCTCGCCATAGTCGAACGAGTCGCTTCGCTGCACGGGGGGTTCGTGGAGTATTCGAACTCCCCCGGCGGAGGGGCTTCCGTCCGGATACACCTGCCCGACCGCTGACCGTTCTCCCGAAACGAAACGCCATGGAAAGAGTGCGGCCGGAACCCGAGGGGTCCCGGCCGCACGAGCCGGTACGGTTGTTACTGCGGGAGCCCTACTGGGCTCGCTCCCTGCGGCCCTTCCAGTCCACGAGCAGCATGCCCGCGACGAAGACCGACGAGTAGGTGCCTACCACGAGGCCCAGGCACATCGTCAGGGCGAAGTCGGCTATCTCGCCCACGCCGAAGATGAACAGGGCGAGCACGGCGAGGAACGTGGTCAGGGATGTGATGATCGTCCTGCTGAGCGTCTCGTTGACGCTCATGTCCACGGTCTCCTCGAAGGTCCGGCCCTTGCGGAGCCTCCTGTTCTCCCTGATCCTGTCGAACACGACGATCGTGTCGTTGATCGAGTACCCGATGATGGTGAGTATCGCCGCTATTATCGTGAGCGATATCTCGATCCGGGCGAAGGCCAGGAAGCCCAGGGTGATCAGCGTGTCGTGGACGAGGGCCAGCACGGAGGCAAACCCCCACTTCAGCTGGAACCTGTACCAGACGTACAGGATGATCGCGACCCACGACAGGAGCACGGCGCTGGTGGCCTTCGACCTGAGCTCGGAGCCCACCCTCGGGCCGATCTGGCGGATGTAGGCCGTCCCTTCCTCTTCGCTGCCCATCGGGGAGCATCCGTTGGCGACCAGGGCGGCGTTGACCTCCTCGGAATCCATGGTGGAGGTCCTGATCACGAAGGCGTTGCCCTCGCCCTCGTAGTCCTCGAGCTGCTGGACCTGCACGCCCTCCAGCCCGGCGCCGAACAGCGAAGTCCGGAGCTGCTCGACCGTCATGCCCTCGGGACCGGTTACGTTGGTCTCGAGGCCGCCGGTGAAGTCTATCGACATCCTGAACCCGCCGTTGAGTGCGAATGCCGCCACTCCTGCGAGGATCAGGGCCAGGGAGATGACGTAGGCCGTCTTCCGGATCTTCACGAACCCGATCTTCGAGCCCAGGAAGAAGTGCAGCCTGCCCAGGCCTATGTCGGTGCGCGACTTCTTCCGCAGGAGGAGTTCGAAGACGCCTCGCCCGAACACCAGCGAGCAGAAGAGGCTCGCGAGGATACCGATCGAGAGGGTGACCGCGAACCCGCGCACCGGCCCGGTGCCGAACCTGTAGAGGATGAGGGCCGTGATGAGGGTGGTCAGGTTCGAGTCGAGGATCGTCGTGAAGGCGCGCGCGAAGCCGGCCTCGACGGCTGGCCTTATGCTCTTGCCCGACCTCCGCTCCTCGCGGATGCGCTCGAAGATCAGCACGTTGGCATCGACGGCCATGCCTATCGTGAGGACGATGCCGGCGATGCCGGGCAGCGTCAGGGTTGCTCCGAGACCCGAGACGCCCAGGCGGGCCAGTGGGCCGGGGAAGCAGAGCGTCGCGAGGATGAGAAGCATGTTCAGGACGAGCCCGACGGTGGCGATCACGCCGCCCGTGCCGTAGTAGACGATCATGAACAAGGCTACGATCGCGAACCCTGCGAGGGCCGCGATGAGCCCCCTGTCGAGCGCCTGCCTGCCCATGCTCGGGCCGATGGTCTGCTCCTCGGCGAGGATCAGCCGTGCCGGCAGGGAACCGGCCTTCAGGACGAGCCTGAGGTCGCGCGCCTCCTCGACCGAGAAGCCTCCGGACAGCCTCGTGCTGGTGCCGGAGATGCGCTCGCGGATCGTGGCGACCGAGTACATCGTGCCGTCGAGGATGACGCTGACCCTTTCCTCGACGTTCTCGCCGGTGATCCTCTCCCAGTTGGCGGCGCCCTCGGAGTCGAACTCGAGGATGAGGTATGGCGCGCTGCTGAGCGACTGGTCGTCGCCCATCCTGATGTAGGCGTCGGTGAGCGAGGCGCCCGTGAGGGCGTAGTACTCGCGCACGAGGCCGGTATTCTGGTCGAATCCCCTGGTGGCGTCCCTCGGGACGAGGAAGAGCGAGCGGAAGGTGCCGGACTGCGTCTCGGTCTCGCGACCGGTCACCAGGAGAAGGTTCCTCGCGGCGAGGATGGAATCGACGTCGGCCCTCGTCACGTAGCTCATGAACAGGTCGTAGTCCTCGCCCGACTCGATCATCCAGTCGCCCGGGGAGATGCTGAGCGAGAGCGCGGAATACTCGTCCGCCCCCTGGATGAGCCCGGTGAACGAGCCGCCTGAAACCGCGGGCATCTCGGGGATGGAGAGGAGGGAGTCCGACGGGAGGGCGGCGGCCTGATCGGCAGGCTGGGTCTCGGGCAGGGAGAAGCCCTCTTCGGGCTGAGTACCGGAGATCGAATCCGCCGCGGGCTGGATCGTCGTGTCCGAAGCCGGAACGTCTCCGTCCACCTGTCCGGGAACGGTCGCGGCCGAATCGACCGCCGGGGCGGCCTCGGCTGCCAGGAGTGCATCGATCTCGGCCAGGGCGGGGACCTCGGAGGGGATGCTCACCCTGGCGTTGGGATAGGCCACGATTTTGAACTCGAGCAGGGCCTGCCTCTCGACGATGGAGCGCGCGCGCGCCGGGTCCCTTATGCCCGGGAGCTGGACGACCATCCTGTCCTGGCCCTGGCGGGTGATGGAGGGCTCGGAGACGCCGAACTCGTCCACCCTGTTCCGGATGGTCTCGAGCGCCTGCTCTATGGCCTCGGAAGGCTCCAGGCCGCCTACGGGCTCGATGATGTAGGAGAGGTACATGCCGCCCTGCAGGTCGAGCCCCAGCTTGATGGTGCCCCTGCTGCGCTCGTAGATCTCGCGGTAGTCGGACAGCGTCTCCTCTCCGCCCTCGGCCCTCATCTCCTCGAGGAGGGCGACGAAGTGGGGATTGTCCGTCTCGGGCTGGACGCTGGCCTCGGCCCTGTCGCGCTGCGTCTCGGGCATGGAGTACCAGTCGATCGTCGGCCATATCAGCAGTGCGGAGATGACGAAGAGGGCGGCTGAACTCAGCAGCCTCCAGTCCAGGGCGGATCGCTTCATGTCCTCGGAACCTCCTGTCGTGTCCCCGCTAGGGCTCTCATGCGCCTGGCGCGCAACGGGGCAGGGGCCCCTTCGCGGAGCGGTATCTGGCCGGATTCTGTTACTGCATCGGGAAGGCGATCAATAACCGCATCAGATTGCCACTGTCAACGATCGCTCAGCTCGTGCCGACGGGTTTCAGCTCCATGCGGAGGGGTCTGCCGTCGGGGTAGGAGGCCAGGAACGTGAGCCCTCCGTCGGGCCGGGTGCGGGTCTCGAGATGCAGGCACCGCGCCTCGGCCAGGGCCGACATGAGGTACTGATTGGCCTGCGTCATCGTGAAAAGCGCTCCGTCGAGGTCGAGCAGGAGCACGGTCGTATCCGCCCTCATCTGGATGCGGGGCATGCCGCCCAGCGCGACACCCCCGCACAGGGCCTCGATCGCGGGCGGCTCGATGCCGGGGCCGGGCTCCTCCGCAGGAGGCTCGGGTTCGTCGGTGAAGAGCATGACGGCGAGCCCCGCCAGGGATACCATCGCGAGCAGGACCGCGGCTACGGATCCGGTTCGCATGGTTCCCGGGGCCCCTTCCCGCCGGCGGCATGGCCGGCATGCTATTCTCTGCCTATCTTCACCGCCGGTCAACAGCGCCACGGAGGTCGTGCAGTGATGCCAGCAATCCTATCGATCATCGTCCTGTCGGCGGGCATCGCAACGCCGCCCTCCGGCGAACTCCCCGCAGCCCTGCCCACCGGCGACGGGCTCTCGGGATACTGGAGGCTGGGCACGGGCGATTTCCTGCCCGAGGGCTCGTTCCGAATCGGCGCCACGATGGGAGCCAGGATGCCCGGAGGCGACTTCGGCACCGCCCCCCTGTCGCTTTCCGCGGCATGGGGCGCCGCGCCAGGCGTCGAGGCGGGTGCGTCCATCCCCGTGTACGTATGGGATTCGGTGTTCGAGGAAGGCCCTGTCGGAGACATCTCCATGGGGGTGAAGTACCTCTACGAGACCGCAAGGGGAGGCACCGCCCTCGCTCTGAAGGGATCGCTGACACTGCCGACCGGCGATGCGCCCAGGGACCGCGGGGCCGAGGCCCGCGCAGGCATCTGCACCAGCACGGTGTTCAGGCTGTTCAGGCTCTCGGTCGATGCAGGCTACTTCGCCTCGGGAGGCGACGACCCCCTCCACGCCAGGATCACCGACGGACTGGACGTGGCGGTCGGGTGCGCTAGCTACGTGATGCCGGAAACGCAGATATGGATCGGGGCGGGCTCGAGGACGGGATCCGACCCCGATGCGGCGGCGGGCATCGTCTGGGCTCCCCTTGACTGGCTGGTCACGGGGGTATCCGCCGAGGCCTCCATGTCCGACGAGCCGGATTTCGGAGCCTCCGTCTCCGCCGCGGTCTATCCCTCCCTCATCTGAGCGGCGCCTTCAGACGTAGGGCGATATCCTTCTCAGTCTGTCTATCACGTCCGCGAGCACCTCGAGCGTGTAGTCGATCTCATGGGCCGTGTTGAAGCGGCTCAGGCTGAACCTGACCGCGCTGTTCGCCAGGTTCCGGTCGACGTTCATCGCCCTCAGGACATGGCTGGGATCCTTGCTGCCCGTGCTGCAGGCCGATCCCGACGAGACGCTTATGCCCCTCATGTCCAGCAGGGTGAGGATGGCTTCGCTCTCGACGCCGCTGAAGAGCGCCGTGGTGGTGTTGGGGAGGCGGGGGGCGAGAGCGCCCGCTATGCTGACCCCCGGGCAGGTTGCCTTCATGCCGTTCTCGAGACGGTCGCGCAGGGCCAGGATCGCCGAGGTGCCGGGGCCGATCTCCTCCAGGGCGAGCCTGGCCGCCTCCCCCAGGCCGGCGATGCCCGGTACGTTGTAGGTGCCCGCCCGCAGGCCGGACTCGTGGTGCCCGCCATGGACGAATGCGGGCAGATCGAGGCCGGGCCTGACGTAGAGAGCGCCCACTCCCTTGGGTCCGTGGATCTTGTGGGCGGACAGGCTCAGCAGGTCGATCCCGTCGCCTTCCGCGTCCAGGGGGATCTTCCCGGCCGCCTGCACGGCGTCGGTGTGGAATAGCGCCCCGACGGAATGCGCCATCTCGGCACATTCCCGGATCGGCATCAGCACTCCGGTCTCGTTGTTGGCCGCCATGACGGACAAGACTGCAACCGTGGGATCGATGGCCTCCCGGATGCTGTCCATGTCGAGCACGCCGTCGCAGGTGACGCGCGCGACGCGGAGCTCGAAGCCTTCGCGTTCGAGCTGCCTGGCAGTCTCGAGGACGGCAGGGTGCTCGACGGGGGTTGTGACGATCGTCCTGCGGCCGGTGGCCGCCAGGGAACCCCTGAGAGCCCAGTTGTCGCTCTCCGTGCCGCCGCTGGTGAAGACCACCGCCGGCCTGCCCGCGGCAGACCTTGGCGCGCCGATGAGCGAAGCCACCCTACCGCGCGATTCTTCGATGGCCTCCATGAGCGAACTGCCGAAGGAATGGAAGCTCGAAGGATTCCCGAACCTCTCGCCCAGGAAGGGCAGCATCCTGGCGAGGACCAGGGGATCGAGAGGTGTGGTGGCGTTGTTGTCGAGGTAGACGTTCATCGACGGAACTCCACCTCTATCCTCCTGCCGAGGGCTGCCGAGATCGAGCCGGCCAGCCTGTCCGCAAGGCCGGCCGGAGGCTCGCCATCCATGCGGATGGCCACGGAACCGGGCCTTGCCCTGAGCATGGCGAGTCCCGGCGCTTCGGCCTTCACCGCCTCCACAGCTGCGAGCGCCTCGCGCTCGACCTCGCCGACCTTCGCCCTGTAGTCGGCGATCGCATCCCGAAGAGCCTCGTGCCCCATGACCGAGCAGTGGTACTTCTCCTCGGGCATCCCGCCGAGATAGTCGACAATCTGCCTGTTCTTGACCGCGAGGGCCTCTTCGAGCGTCTTCCCGGCGACCATCTCGGTCAGGGCCGAGGCGGAGGCAATGGCGCCGGCGCAGCCGAAGGTCCGGAACTTCACATCGCTTATCCTGCCTTCATCGTCGACCGAAATGTCGAGGGTCATCGCGTCGCCGCAGACGGGAGAGCCGACCTGCGCATGTCCGTCGGGGTTCTCGATGTTCCCGACGTTGCGTGGGTTGACGAAGTGATCCATCAGCTTCTCGGAGTATTTCCACATCTCAGGCTCCGCCTTCCGATACCGCCGCGCCGTGCGGCGGAATGCCCTGCGCCCGGGTGACGGGCGAAACAGTGTCGTGCGAACCGTCGCGGGAGCTCATGGCCAGGTCGAAGAGGGTCCGGTTCCCGAGGTAGTCGAAGCAGCAGCGCCGCAGGTCGCGCCAGAGTATCCTGGTCGCGCAGCCTTCCTGACGGTGGCATGGCTCCTTCTCGTGCGAGCCCCCTCCGGAGCAGTGCGGAGCGTCCTCGGCGCACCCCGGTGCGAGGAAGCCCGCTTCGAGGGTGGTGATGATCTCGAGCAGAGTGATAGTGGAGGGATCCTTCGCGAGGACGTATCCCCCCTTGGGCCCGCGCCTTCCGGTAACGAGCCCGGCCTCCCTCAGCCTGAGGAAGATCTGCTCGAGGTACCGCTGCGAAACTTCCTCGATCTCCGCGAGCCTCGCCAGGGAGACGGGCAGGTTCCAGCCCTCCCTGACCATTTCGACCATGGCGCGCAGTCCGTATCTGCTCCTCGTCGAGACGAGCATATTACCTCCCGGCCATGTAGGAAATTACCCGGATCAATCCCGCCCGTCAACCCTGCCGGAGGCCATTCGGCGTCTCCTGCGGCGCGCAGCCTCCCTGGAGGCGATTCCTATCAGGAGGGCGGCCGTCATGCCGGTTGCCACCATGATCAGGACGATCCTGCTCCCTGTGAGGATGGGGCTGTAGCGCACCCCGCTGCCCTCGAAGGCGAGGTCGAGCGAGGCGGATAACGAGGCGGGCGCATAGTTGCCGCGGTTCGAGATCACGAGGACCATGTCGCCGAAGCCGTCGATCGGGATCATGACCTCTCCGCCACCGGTGACGGAGCGGTACAGGGTGTCGACATCGGTTCCGCCCGCGGACCATCTGTGGAAGTCGTCCCTGTGCATCAGAATGAGCTCTATGGAGGACGAGTCGGGCACGACGGTGAGGAACCCCTCTATCCTCGTCTCCTCCTGCTGCTCGATGTCGACGGTGAATCCGATCCACCTGAACTGGCCTACGGGGATCTCGAGCGTGTCGCGCGAGAGCCGGAACGAGCCGGCATGGAGCGCGACCGGCAGCACGGCCAGGAGAACTGCGGTATTCCTCACTCCCCACCCCCTGCTTATTATACGGCACCCGCCGGAACGGCACAGACCTCGGAGGATCCTTGTTCAGGGGAAGCTACTATCGTCTTGTCGAGATACTCTACCGCTCGGCGGGGAGAACGTGCCCGGACGGCCTCGTCCGACTGCTCGCGTCGCTCAGGCTGGTTGTCGACATGCTGGGCAGGAGCGGCAGGCGCAGTGTCTACATGGGCCATCTCGCGAGGATCTTCCCTTCCGAGGGGCCGGCCTGGCGCCGCGGGATCATGCGGAGCTACTGGATGGCCCATCAGGGCGCGATGCTGGGCCTCTTCAGGGCATCCCTGCTGGATCCGGACAACCTCGACGACTGCGTGGAGTGGGAGGGGCGGGCGGAACTGGACGGCCTGCTCGCCGGAGGACGCGGAGTGCTCCTCCTCGCCCCGCATTTCGGCGACGAGCGGACGATGCACATCGCCATGGCCCTGGCGGGATATGACATGCACGTTCTGTCGACGGACTACCAGGGGGCGCCGGAGGAGGTGAGACGGGCGAGGCTGTCGACCTCCGCCCGCACCCACCACATCGCCTTCCCTTCGGACAATCCGAGATGGATGTACAGGGCTCTCGAGGCCGGGGGGATAGTGCAGACCGCGCCCACCGGCTTCGGCGGGACCGGAGGGACGTGGGTCCGGAGCTTCGGGGTGCCGGTGCTGGCCCCCTCGACGTTCCACAGGCTGAGGGAGGCTACCGGGTGTGCCGTTGTGATCGCGGTCAACCACATCCTCCCGGGGCTCAGGTACAGGATATGCATCTCCCGGCTCGACCTGCCAGGAGATCTCCGCCTGGCTTCACAGGTTCTCTTCGACAGGATCTCGGATCTCGGAACGGCCTTCCCGCGGCAGTACAACTGGATGAACCTCGCGATAAGGCACAGGGAGACCAACACGATCGCAAGGCTGGGTTTCGTGCCGGGTGACGAGCGCGTGCTGGAGATGGAGGCCGTGCCCGGAGACGACGATCCCTCGAGTATCAGGGATCTTGCTTCGCTCCCGGCGCCGGGGAGGGAGAAGAGGGGGAGGGCATGCCCGACTTCCGGAGCATAGAGCCCAGCAGGACCTCCTGTACTCCCAGGAAGAAGAGCAGGAGCCCCGGGAGGAGGATCATCGCGGAGGCGATGTCGTCGACGGCGAGAAGTGCCGCTGCTCTGCGCACACCGTCGATCCCGTTCCGGGCCGATGACATGGTCGCGCTTGTGACCTCGATGTCGGCGGCCAGGGAATCGACCGATGCGGAGACCACGCGGAGCGTCGAGGACAGGGATCCCAGACGCGACCGCAGGTTCGAGAGCAGCACGAGCACGGTGTCACCGGAAGACGAGGCGAGCCTCAGCCTGGAGGCCGGGGCTGTGAATCTGCCGGAGGCCAGGGGGCCGAGCAGGGAGGACATGTCTTCAAGGTCGTCCGACAGGAGGTCCGAGAAGTCGATCATCCTGGAGCCGGCGGAATCGACCCTGACCAGGGTCGCCCTCGTCTGGTCGACGATGCCGGCGGTCTGCCAGACCGCTCCTCCTATCTCGTCCATCAGGGATGTCGTGCCCTCGAGGTCCTCCCCCAGGACCGCCATCGCCCTCTCGGCACCATCCAGGCCGTCCACGAGCCCGGTGGCGGAGGCAGCCACCCTGCGCCCCCAGTCTCCGGAGACGGCCGCCAGGAAAGTACCGCAGAGCATCGAGACGAGCCCGAGGCCGATGCCGGCCGTTCCGATCGCCCTCGTCATCGCATCCTTCAGGATACCCTCCCCGCCGGAACCTTTATCCCGTCACGGGAGGCCCACGGTTCCGGAAACCGGAATATGAGCACCCACCAGTCCCGGGAGGAGAGCGCATGGGCGGGCTGACCGGCCTCATGAGGAGGACGGCGGAGGAGGCGGGCATCATCCTGCTCGAAGGTTTCGGGCTACCCCACAGGCTAGAGGGCAAGGAGGGCAGGGAGTTCCTGACCGAAGCCGACCTGCGGAGCCAGGATCACATTAGGGCCGGTCTGGCGGAAGCCTGCCCGGATGTGGTCTTCATCGGGGAGGAGGGGACCGGGGTTCCCATCCCGGAGGGGAGGCCCTTCTGGCTCGTCGATCCGCTGGACGGGACCGCAAACTATGCCCACGGCTTCCCGTTCTTCTCGGTGTCGATCGCCTTCTCCGACGGACGGGACATCACTGCGGGATGCGTGCACGACCCGTTGCGACGGGAGACGTTCGTCGCCGAGCGAGGAGGAGGTGCGAGTCTCTGTAGCCGCTCGGGCTCCCTCTCCCGGATCCGCGTCTCGGAGGCCCGGACGCTGGACGAGTCCATCCTCGCCACGGGCTTCCCCTACAGCCGCCAGCCCGGCAGCCTCGGATTCGACGTGAAGCCCCTCCTCTACCATCTCGCGAGGGTCAGGGGCATCAGGCGGACCGGTTCGGCCGCGCTGGATCTCTGCTATGTGGCCTCGGGAAGGCTCGACGGATACTGGGAGGAGCATCTGCGCCCGTGGGACATGGCCGCCGGCGTCCTGGCCGTCGAAGAGGCCGGAGGGAAGGTCATGGGCTGGGATCGCATGCCCTGGTCGACTCGATCCGGCGGGGTCATCGCAGCCGCGCCCGGAATCATGCAGGCCATGCTGGATGGGATCGGATCCCCGGAACGCTGAGGAGATCGATTCCTGCATCCCTGCGATTCGGGATCCTGCTTGATTCTACTAGATAATGATCCAATGCCGTCGCAGGTCTGATACATCTGAAGCATCTGAAACCAGGGCTGGACCGGAAAGGGGGCCCCGCCGCAGCGGGACCCCCTCGTTCCGGACGAATCTGCTAGAACCTTACCAGGCGCAGGCTTTCCAGGTTGTTCCCGTCGCTCACCCTGACCAGGTACGCGCCGGCCGGCGCCCCGCTCCCGGTCCAGGTGAAGCTGCCCTCGAACGGGGCCGAATCGACGATCCTGCCGGTTGCGTCGAAGATCTCGATGGTCGCTCCATCGACGAAGCCGGTTCCGCTTATGACCACGGACGAGGAGAACGGGTTGTCGCTCGCGCGGAGCGATGAGGACACTGCGCCGCCCTCTTCATCGCCGACGCCGAGCGAGAGGTCGATCCTGTAGATCTTGTCCGTCTCCGGGTTGCTCACCCAGACGATGTTGGCCGACTCGAACGCGACGCCCCTGGCTGCGTTCTCCACGACCGATCCGGGGATCATGTTCACGAGGACGCCCGCCGTGCTGTAGGCCTTCACGGGGCTGTCGACGCCGTCGCATGCCGCCCAGATCAGCCCGCCCGAGATGTCGATGTCGTAGGGCGTGCCCAGGCCGGAGTTGAAGCTGTTCACATAGGGGGTCGACCCGACCGTGCCCGTCCAGGTGAAGGTCTCGACCGAGTATCCGTAGGTGCTGGCGCCGATCGCATAGAGCTTCGATGCATCCGAACCCAGTCCCGTCACCGACGAGAGCTGGCTTCCTCAACAGGCTACGGTGAACTGACCCTGATACTCCCCCGACGTGTTGTACATGTTGACGTAGTCGTTCGACATCCCCACGTAGACCGTGCTGTTCCCGAACGCGCACCCGGTAGGCGTCTCACCGGCGACGGGCGTGATGTACCAGGAGCCGAGAACGCTGCCTGTGGCCGGATCGACGCTGTGGAGGTAGTTGGTCACCCCGTCGACTGCCCAGAGCGACCCGCCGCCGTACGCAAGCCCGCTGATGTTGGTGTCGGGAGCATCGATGGTCCCGAGAACCGTCTGAGCGGATGCGACGGACAGCGAGAGCAGCACCGCCAACAAGACCCTCTTCACTCGTCACCCCTCCCCTTCCGCGCGGACGCGGAAACTCAGAAGCCCAGGTTTACGCCGGTGTAGACCGAGCTGATGTCACCGGCGCCGGCTTCGTCACCGAGAGCCCTGGCATATCTGTACTCGGCGAAGAAGCCGACAGGGAGAGCCGCGGGCTGGAAGCTCGCACCGACGACCCCGTGTACGGACGGATGCACCTTGTCGTAGACGTCCAGGGGGGACTCCTGGCCGGTCTGCTGCTCGACGTACTGGATCAGCAGGTCGGCGTCGCTCACCATGATGTGCGCCCCGCCGCCCCCGCCGATGTACGGCTCGATGGGCAGGCTGCTCACGGGCAGGAAGATCTTGAGAGTGGCCGCGACGTCGAGGTCGTGGAAGGTGGCGGTGTAGTTCTGCAGGAGCTGGTCACCCGGCCCCTCCCATCCCCATTCCTCCTCGAGGTACTGGAGAAGGGAGTCCTGGTCGACCTCTATCCCCTCCTCCTCCTCGATGTAGTCGATGAGATAGTCCTGCATCACTATGTCGGTCTCGCTGGAGGCGTAGCCCGCGCTCAGCTCGACCGCCACCATCTCCATCAGGGGCAGGATGATCTGCCCGCCGAAGACCGGGCTCGACCCTCCGTCCTCGGTCCTCGGGTCGGAGCCGCTGTAGTACCCCACCCTCCCGCCGATCCTGGGGCCTGCGAGGGCGACGGCTGCGACTGCTGTAACCAGAAAGAGACTCCTCATGCCTCGGACCTCCCTTTTCTTGTGTGCTGCAACATGGAGCACGGGATGTGGCAAGTCAACGCAAACCTTGACCCGGGGGAACGCCGGTGCGAGAATGTGCGTTGATTCCTCTGAAGGAACATCAAGCCGTCGATGATGCTTGGAACACGTCGTTGAAAGGACGGTCCAGGATGAAGTTGTGGCCTATCGTCCTCGTTCCCTTCGCCCTCGCCTTCGGTTCGGGCGAATCGTACCAGTGGCAGTCCCTGGGCGGCGAGCCGGGGGACACGCCCCGGTTCGAGATGGTAGAGTCCGACCTCGGCCACTTCGTCGCCGACGTCACATTCCCCGGTTTCTGGATCACTTCCTTCCCGGGCGGCGGCACCTCCTGGGACAGGCTCGAGATGACCGGCTGCACCCCCCAGGGTGAGACGGGATTCCCAGAGCTGCCCGCATATCCCGTGATGTTCGCGCTGCCCTTCGGCACCACGGCGGTTGTCACCGTCGAGGACGTCGAGTACTCGACCTTCCAGGGCATGTCCGTGCTGCCCAGGCAGCCGGCTGAGATAGACATGCCCCACGCCCCGTGGCGGTTCGAGATGGACGACAGGATCTACAGCGTCCCCGGCCTGTCCACCCCTGGCGCCTGGGCCTCCGCCGACAACGACGCGATCTGGTCCGGCCTGCACTGCTCGCGCCTCGTCGTGAACCCGTTCTCCTATCTCCCGTCTTCGGGCGAGCTGAGGGCGGTTTCCAGCATGCGAGTCAGGGTCGACTTCACGGGCAATGCCCTCGATGCGGCCCAGGCCATCAACCCCGGCATGGAGAGCGCCATGGCCGGCCTGGTCGTCAACTTCGGCGACTTCCGCGCGGCGGCCTCGGCGGCCCGTGGCGGATTGCGCGACGGCGCCGAGTACATCGTGATCTGCACCGCGGACAACCAGGCCGCCGTAGCGCCTCTCTACGAGCTGCACAACTGGCTCGGCCTGAACGTCCAGGTCGAGGTGCTCTCGACGCCTTCTACCTCGGGCGCGATCAAGAGCGCCATCGCCGACAACTACGAAACCGGCGTCACCAGGTTCGCCCTGATAGTTGGCACCCATGCGGAGCTCCCGTCCTACAGCTACGGCTCCCATGTCGGCGACTACTACTACGCCGACCTCCTCGGCACGGGCGACCTCCCCGAGATAGCGGTCGGGCGCCTCACCGGCACCACCGAGCAGATATCCCACCAGGTCGACAAGATCATCGAAGGCTATCTCGAGTATTCGTTCGACGACGGCAACACGACGGGCATAACCCCGAGCGAGACCGTCCTGGCAGCCCACGAGGAGCAGTACCCGAACAAGTACACGCTCTGCTGCAACGAGCTGGCCGCATACGACTACAGCCTGTGCGACATCACCTTCACCAAGGTCTACCCGCCCGAGGGCGGCACGGCCCAGATGGTGTCCGACGCCATCAACAACTCCATCGGCACCGTCGGCTACCGCGGCCACGGCGACGTCACGGTGTGGTCGTGGAGTCCCGGCTGGAACGCGACCAACATCAACGCGCTCACGAACACGTTCATGCCGCCCGTCTTCAACATCGCCTGCTACTGCGGCCGCTACCAGGATGCGTCCGACTGCCTGGCCGAGAGCTGGCAGTTCGCGACCTGCGGCTCCTCGGGCAACCTCGCCGCCAACGACCCCTCCTACACCGACGCCAACCACACGTACATGAAGGAACTCTACAAGGCGATATACGACCAGGGCGTGTACGCGATCGGCGAGGCCGTCAACGCGACCACGGTCGTGACGATCGCCCAGCACGGCACCTACGGCATAGCCAACGCCAAGATGTACTTCTGGTTCGGCGACCCGGCCATGGACATCTGGACCTTCGACACCGAGGGCGAGTACGGCATCCTGAGCATCTCCGGCCCCTCCCAGCTCGATCCCGGGCCCCAGTCCATAACGCTGACCGTCACGGCCGGCGGCAACCCGGTCGAGAGCGCCGCCGTCACACTGACCGACGGCGTGCAGGGAACGGCCTCCGAGCCGACCTTCTACCTCGAGGGCGTCACCGACGCCTCCGGACAGGTGACCTTCAACCCGACGATCCCCGCCTCCGGCACCATCCACGCCGGGGCCGCCATGCACGACTACCGCGGCGCCTCCATCTTCTGGACGGTGGGTGTGGGCATGGAGGAGGAGGAGTCCGGCGACACGGGCACTCTCTGGATGAGCCTTCCCTCCCCCAACCCGGTGACCACGTCGGCCTCCCTGAGCTTCGTCAATCCGTCGGCCGGGCGGGTCGAGCTCGCGGTGTTCGACGTGACCGGCAGGCTCGTGGACACGATCGTCTCGGGCGACCTGTCCGCCGGCGAGCATGCCGTGGAGTGGCAGACCGGCACCGCGGCCAACGGGGTGTACTTCATCAGGCTCAACACCCAGGCGGGCTCCGTTTCCAGACAGGTGATGGTAGTCAGGTAGAGCAGCACCAGAAGAGCGGGGGCGGGGCCGTCCGGTCCCGCCCTCCTCGTTTCCGGGAGGAGCCAGTGTACAGAGCCGGGTTCGACTGCGACAGATACCTCGAGGCCCAGAAGCGGGCGATCCTCGAACGCATAGGGAGCGTCGAGGGGCGCCTGTACCTCGAGTTCGGCGGAAAGCTCCTCTACGACTACCACGCCGCAAGGGTCCTCCCCGGGTACGATCCCAACGTCAAGCTCAGACTGCTGGGCGAGCTGAGCGACAACGCAGAGATGCTCGTCTGCATCCACGCGGGGGACATCGAGAAGCGCAGGCTGCGCGGCGACTTCGGCATCACCTACGACGTGGACGCACTCAAGCTGATCGACGAACTGAGGGCCAACGGTCTCCCCGTGCTCTCGGTGGTGGTTACGCGATACACGGGCCAGCCGGCCGCGGAGGCCTTCATGAAGGGGCTGTCCAGGCGCGGCGTGAGCGTCTTCGCCCATCCCCCCACCCAGGGTTACCCGTCCGACGTCGACAGGATAGCCAGCGCGGAAGGATACGGGCGGAATCCCTACATCCCGTGCTCCAGGCCGCTCGTGATCGTGACGGGGCCCGGGCCGGGCAGCGGCAAGCTGGCGACCTGCCTCTCGCAGATCTACCACGAGCACCTGCTGGGCACGAAGGCCGGCTATGCGAAGTTCGAGTCCTTCCCGGTCTGGAACCTGCCCCTCGACCATCCCGTGAACGCGGCCTACGAAGCGGCCACTGCCGACATAGCCGACTTCAATCTCGTCGACCCGTTCCATCTGAAGGCCACGGGAACCGAGGCGGTCAACTACAACAGGGACGTGGAGGCCTTCCCCCTGCTCCAGCGGGTCTACGAGAAGATCACCGGCAGCACGATCATCTACCGCTCTCCCACCGAGATGGGCGTGAACAGGATCGCCGACGGGATAGTGGATGACGGCGCCATCAGGGAGGCCGCGGAGCAGGAGCTGATACGCAGGTTCTTCAGGTACAGGTGCGAGTACGTCTCGGGCCTGGTCGAGAGCACGGCCGTGGCAAAGGCGGAATCCCTCCTCGAACAGTACGGCCTGTCCCCCGAACGAAGGAGCGTCGTCCTCCCGGCACGCGAGGAGAAGGGCGGAGCCGCCGGCCGCACGCCGCAGGGCTCTGCCCTCGAGCTCCCCGACGGCATGATCGTCAGGGGCAGGACCTCCGACCTGATGTCCGCGGCATCCGCCCTGGTGCTCAATGCCTCGAAAGCCCTGTCGGGCCTGCCGCGGGAGATGCACCTCCTGTCGCCCGGGACGATCTCGTCCATCGCCCGGCTGAAGTCGACGATACTCGGCACGCAGAACCCGGGGCTCGATCTGGAGGAGGTGCTGATAGCTCTCTCCGTCAGCGCCATGACGAGCCCGGCCGCCGATCTGGCAATGAAATCGCTGTCTTCGCTGAGGGGCTGCGACGCGCACCTGACGTCGCTCCCCAGCGCAGGGGACGGGTCGGGTCTCAGGGAGCTCGGCATCAACGTGACGAGCGACCCCGGCTATCCCTCCGGGAACCTCTGGGCGGGACAGCCGGGGTAGAGCGGAGCGGAGGCTAGAAGTAGAGCCTGGCCCCGATGCCGCCGTTCAGCCCGAGTTCGGTGTCGGGCACTATGTCCATGACGGGGGCGAGCTGTACGAACATGTCCACCGGCGCCCCCTCGAACGGGTAGCACAGCCCGAGCGGGATCCTGACGCCGAGCACCACATCGCCGTCATCGTCGTTCTCGTTCTCGTCGCGGAAGTAGAGCTTGCCGCCCAGGCCGTACGTGAACATCAGACCGTCCAGCCCGGAGCCGGAATCCGCGATGTCGAAGGAATGCAGTACATAGTCGCCGGCCAGGAAGAAGCCGCCGTCCCCCTCGAAGGACCAGGCGGCCGCGAGTTCGAGTGCCGATTTCTGGGAGAGCCAGTTCTTGAGGCACAAACCTGTCGGGTCGCCGGCGACGATCCCGATGCCGAATCCGTCCATCTGGGCCGAAGCCGGGGCCGGCAGCAGCACCGCCAGCAGCACGGCCGCGGATAGAGCATGAGCAGACTTCATCCTCCCCCTCCGGGTTGCATTGTCCATGCGATCACGATCAAGTATCTGCCCTGCCCGGATGCCGGGTCAACGCCGGGCACGGGCTTGACCCGGGGCCGCGCCCCTGCAATAAACCCGCTGTCGTTTGCCGCGCCTCACGATGCGCGGCCGTGGTGATGTGATGCGTCACCCGACCGGAAACGACGCCCACCGCCCGCAGTGCGGGCAAGGTATCGCAGTCTCCGGCGGAGCGCATCGGTTCTCCATTCCCGAGGAGGAGTCATTTGCGCAATTACGAGACAGCGGTGATCTTCAGCGCCTCCCTCTCCGAGAGCGAACTGGAGCAGGAAGTCTCCAAGGTCGTCGAGATCATCGGGAAGGCGAAGGGTACCCACACGGGCACCCAGCACTGGGGCAGGAGGATGCTCACCTTCCCCCTGAAGAAGCAGAACGAGGGCATCTATTTCTTCTTCCGCTGGACGGGCGGGGAGGAGGTCAGCGCAGCCCTCGACTGGAACCTCAAGATCGACGAGAACTGCCTGCGCCACCTCAATCTGCGCCTCGACGACAGCCGCGTGACGGCCGGCGAGGACAGGATCTCCGACGAGGCCGTCATGCCCGAGGAGCCGGCCTTCACCGACGACGACTCCGAGGACGAGGCCGAGCAGGACGCCGAGGAGTAGGCCGGGCATGAACATCAGAATGCCCAGCATCAACCGCGTCATGATCTCCGGGAACCTCGTCGACGAACCCAGGACCGACCTCCTGGAAAACGGCACGCACGTCGCCAATTTCAGGATAGCCAGCAGCCAGTCCTTCCGCGGGAAGGACGGCGAATGGCACGAGAAGACCTGCTTCGTTGACGTCGTGGCCTGGAGGAGGACGGCGGAGCTGGTGGCGGAGTATCTGCGCAAGGGCAGCCCGGTGCTGGTCGAGGGTGAACTCCAGACCAGCTCATGGCAGGCCTCCGACGGCACGCCGCGGAGCAGGACCGAGATCCTGGCCAGGCGCGTCCAGTTCCTCGAGAAGCCCGGACAGCAGCAGAGAAGCGAACCGGCCGCCCGCGAGGAGAAGGCCTCGTACACCCCGGCGGACGAACCTCCGGACAGCGAGTCGGAGTATGACGACATCCCGTTCTAGGATGATCTGAATGCAGCCCGGCCCCGGGCCCCTGCCCCCGGTCCTGAACGTCTTCTTCCTGACTGGACGGGTGCTGTCGAGGCAGAGGCTCAAGATCACCGGCAAGGGCGCCTACCTCGTCGAATTCGAGATGGCCGCCGGGAGGCCGGTCGGGCCCGACGCCGGGCCGGCGCAGATGGATGTCTTCGACATCGAGATCTGGGGGGACGCGGCGAGGGAGATGGACAGGTCGCTCCAGACCGGATCCCAGGTCTACGTCGAGGGCAGGCTCGTGAGCAGGGAGTTCGAGGACAGGGGCGGCATAAGGCACAGGAGAACGGTGCTCAAGTCGTCCAGGGTCGAGATCCTCGGCGGGTGACCGCCGGGAGCTCATTCCAGGAAGGAAGGATCCCTTGATCAAGAAGAAGCGCACGAACCTGAAGGTCATGAAGAAGAAGAAGTGCCGTTTCTGCATATCCCCCGAGCTGGTCATCTCCTACAAGAACGAGCGCCTGCTCGGCCGCTATGTGTCGGACAGGGGCAAGATCGTCCCGCGCAGGGTCTCGGGGAACTGCGCAAGGCATCAGAGGGCTGTCGCCAGGGCGGTCAAGGTAGCCCGCTTCCTGGCCATCATCCCCTATGTGAGAGAGCATTTCCGGTAGGATCCGCCCGAGCGGGGGCGAGGTGGAGACATGCCCGGATCCCTGGCATGAAGGACGGCCGGACGCAGGGCGCCCTGAGGGCTGCGGCGCTCGCCGCCGCCACGGCGGTTCCCGGTCTGCACTTCCTGGCCGGCTCGCTGGCCTCGGCGGCGGTCCGGAGGAAGCCGGTCGCGGGTTCGGCCGCCGTCGTGGCGGCCTGCATCCTGATGTACTGGCTGGGTGGCCTGGAGGGTGCGCTCATGTGCATCGCCACGGCCGCAGGGCTGACTGCCGCCTCGTCGGCGCGCCTGTCCTGGCCGCAATCGAGCTTCGTGACGGCAGCCGCCTGCGTCATCGCAGCCGCAGCCTCTCTGGCGGACGGCCCGGGGATCATGGGTATGACGGCCGCCGTGCTCGAACCGCTCGTGCCGGTCTATGCATCGGCGGGGATCCCCGAGAGCCAGGCCCGTTCGGTGATGGATGCGCTGGTCTACCTCTCCCCCGGGACCGGGGCCTTCCAGGTCGTGATCGGTTCGATCCTCGCCGCCAGGCTTGCCGGCCTCGCTGCCGGATCCCGGGAGGTGGGCTCCTGGAGGACTCTGCGCCTGGGCCTGGCCCCGGCGTGGTTCCTCATCGGCGCCCTTGCAGCTGCGGTTGCAGGAGACAGGACCGGTACGGACCTGGCAGCCCGTGCGGGAGCCAACGTCCTCGTCTTCCTCGCGGCCCCCTACGGAGCCGTAGGCCTCGTGATCCTCGGAGAGGCCGTGAGGACGAGGCCCTTCCTGCTGGCGGCGGGGCTCTTCCTGGCAGTTGCGGCTACGCCGGTGATCGCGGCGGGGGTTCTCTTGACAGGCATTCTGGACACCTGGCTCGATTTCAGGGCCAGGTTCCCGAAACCATGAAACCGGCCGGAGGCCGGGACGGGAGTCGGAAATGAAGGTGCTTCTCACGCACAATGTGAAGGACATAGGCAGGTCGGGCGACACGGCCGAGGTCAGCGACGGCTACGCCCGCAACTTCCTGTTCCCCAGGAAGCTGGCCGTGCTTGCCCAGGAGGGGAACCTCAAGCTGGCGGCCGACGTGAAGAGGAAGGCTTCCGAGAGGGATGCGAAGATAGAGGCCCGGTCGCGCGAGCTGGCGGCCAGGCTCGAGGGTGTGGTCTGCACGATCAAGTCGCCTTCCGACCCCTCCGGGAACCTCTACGGGAGCGTCACGGACCGCGAGGTCGCGCAGGCGCTCGAGCAGGCCGGCATCCCCGTCGACCGCCGCCAGATCTCCATGGACCAGCACATAAAGAAGGTCGGCGACCATTCCGTCATGATCAGGGTCTCGGGTGCGATCGAGAAGGGGATCACCGTCAGGGTCGTCCCGGGGGAGAATTGCTGACCCTTGCGGTAGAGACTTCCTGCGACGACTCCGCCGTGGCCCTGCTCGAGGGCACGAGACCTCTGGCCGAGAAGATCAGCAGCCAGACAGTCCATGCGGGGCTGGGAGGGGTGGTTCCGGAACTGGCTTCCAGGATGCACCTCGAGGTGCTCCCCGGCCTCGCGGAAAGCCTGCTCGCCGAATCCGGCACCTCCATCCGCGACATCGACACGTTCGCCGCGACCGCCGGGCCGGGTCTGGTGGGCTCCCTTCTGGTCGGCCTCTCGTGGGCGAAGGCGGCGGCCTTCGCCACGGGAGGCCGGTTCCTCGGCATCAATCACGTGGCATCGCACCTTTTCATCCACTACGGCGACGAAACACGCGGCCCGGTGAGCTTCCCAGCGGCCGCTCTCGTCGCTTCCGGCGGGCACACGTCGCTCTTCGTCCTGGAGTCCTGGAACGACTGTCGTTTCGCGGGGGGCACCAGGGACGACGCCGCCGGTGAGGCCTTCGACAAGACGGCCAAGCTGATGGGCCTGGGCTACCCCGGAGGGGCACTCCTCGACAGGCTCGCGGCGGAAGGGGATGCGTCCCGCGCCTCCCTGCCCTCCCCCCTGGACGATCCCGACCTCCCGGAGTTCAGCTTCAGCGGTCTGAAGACCGCGGTCAGATCCCTGCTGTCGGCGGGGACGAAGCCCGAGGATGTCGCGGCATGCTTCTGCCGGACTGTTTCCTCCATACTCTCGACAAAGCTTCTGGCGCTCGCGGTTTCCGCCCGTGCGAAAACGGTCATGGCCGCCGGCGGGGTCTCGGCCAACAGCTTCCTCCGGGCCGGACTCGCCGGGGAATGCTCCCGGAGGGGGCTCGATCTGAGGCTGCCCGAGCTCCGCTGGACGACGGACAACGCGGTCATGGTCGGCAGGGCCGCGGCGGCGGCTCTCGAGGCCGATCCATCGGCATGCTCCCCCTTTTCCTGCAATGCATTCGCGAGATGGACGGGAACGCGGCTCGGGCCGCTGGCATGTGCGTGACCCCGCTATCCCGCAGGGGGGCGGCAGTGGTTATGTTCCGATTCTGGCTTGCCCGTGAGGAGTAGGAGATGCCTTCCAGTGGGATACGGACAGGAATCGACCTGGTCGACATCCCCAGGTTCGGTATCGCCGCAGGTCGCAGGGGAGGAGCTTTCCTGGAGAGGATCTTCACCCCGGGCGAGCTGGCGTCGAGCCCGGCGCTGCAGAGCCTTGCCGGGGGTTTCGCGGCCAAGGAGGCCTTTCTGAAGGCCCTCGGAACCGGCCTCTCCGACGGGATATCCTGGCACGACGTCGAGATAGTGCACAGGGAAGGCGGACGGCCCGACCTGGTGCTCGCCCGCAGGGCCGCGGAGCTCCTGGGTTCCGGGCAGGCATCCCTGAGCATCAGCCATACTTCCACGACCGCCGTCGCGGTGGTGGTCATCTCGGGCGGTGATGCGCCGTGACCCGCTGGGTGACCCCGGCCGAGATGGAGACCCTGGACAGGCAGGCCATCCAGTCCGGCACTCCGGCCGAGACCCTCATGGAGACCGCCGGGGCGGCCGTAGCCGGGCTGGCGCAGCGGATGTTCCCGGGGAGGGACGCCCGCATGGACGTCTTCTGCGGTCCCGGCAACAACGGCGGCGACGGCTTCGTGGCTGCGCGCCTCCTCAGGCGGCAGGGCTACACGGTTCGCGCCGTCCTGGCATCCGACTCCGCCTCCGGCATATCCCCGCTCTGCATGAAGAACCTAGTCAGGTTCAAGGACGAGGGCGGCGCCGTCACGGGCATGAACCACCTGGGCGATCTCACCGGTGAACCCGAACTCGGCATCGACGCCCTCCTGGGCACCGGCTTCCACGGGAGCCTCGAGGGGTCCGTCGCCGCCTGCACGCAGTTCCTCGGGCGCTGCGGCACGGTCCTGGCCGTGGACACCCCCTCGGGGGTGAACGGAGAGGACGGATCGATCGATCCCCTCACCGTCCCGGCATCGGTGACGCTGGCGCTGGCCGCGCCCAAGCTCGGCTGCCTGATCCTCCCGGGCTGCGCCTCTGCGGGCGCCGTCTTCAGGGCCGACATCGGCATCGATGTCCCGGAACGCCCGGACAGGATGGTCTTCGACTTCGAGGCTGCCGCTGCGGCTCTTCCGGAACGGCCGGCCCACGCACACAAGGGCACTTTCGGCAGGGTGCTGCTGCTGGGGGGCTCGGAGCTGATGCCCGGCGCCCCCATACTCATGTCGCTCGGCGCCCTCCGGGCCGGCGCAGGGCTGGTGAGGCTCTTCGTTCCGTACCCCGCCGCGGGTGCCGTTTTCGGCCGGGTTCCCGAGGTGGTCTGCGGCTACTTCCTGCCCGGGGATGTCACCTCCCTGCCCGGGCCGTCGGGCTTCGACTGCGCGGCAATCGGACCCGGCATGGGGGACGGGGTGGAGACTTCCAAGGTCGTGCGCCACATCCTGTCCAACTGGACCCTGCCGGTCGTCTTCGACGCCGACGCCCTCAACGTCCTCTCGGGCGCCATAGCCGAGATCGCCATGAAGAAGGGCCCGTCCGTGCTGACGCCGCACGCAGGCGAACTCCAGCGGCTCGCGGGCAGGGCGGCCGGCTCGCGCGAGGAGCTCTGGGAGATGGCATCGGTCATGTCGCGGGCCACGGGATCGATCATGCTCCTCAAGGGGCGCCCGTCCGTAGTTTTCTCCCCCGACGGGGGAAGGGCCCTCATCCCGTGCGGGAACAGCGGGCTCGCCACGGGAGGCTCCGGCGACGTGCTCACCGGCATGGCCGCCGCGTTCCTGGGGCAGGGCATGGAACCTTCGGCAGCCGCGGCTGAGGCGGCCTTCCTCCATGGTCTGGCTGCGGACATCATCGCCGCCGGGTCCTCGTCAAGGTCCATGCTTCCCAGCGACGTGGCGGGAACCCTCGGCTCGGCCTTCAGGCTCCTGGAGACCGGTCCCCCCGCCGGGCTCCTGAGAATCGAGGGGAGGTGGAATGGAAGGCTGTGGGATATCCCGTGACGAGGCCATGGCCCTTCTCGTCGGGAACATCTCGAACATCGCCCTGAGGAGGCACTGCCTCGCAGCGGGAGCGATAATGCGCAACCTCGCGGTCAGGCTCGGACATGCCTCCGAAGCAGGGCTCTGGGAGGTGACTGGCATCCTGCACGACCTGGACTACGAGCAGACCGCTTCCGACCCCGCGGTCCACGGAACCGTCACCTGCTCGATGCTCAGCGGCAGACTGCCCGAAGAGTGCCTCCACGCCATCCTCTCGCACAACGCCGAGAACAACGGATCCAGCCGCGAGTCCCTGCTGGACAGCCTCCTCACGGCGGCCGAATGCGTCACCGGGCTCGTGACGGCCACCGCGCTCATCTACCCGGACAGGAAGCTGGCCGGAGTCGAGGCTTCCTCCGTCATCAAGAGAATGACCAAGACGGGTTTCGCCAGGAACGTCAGCCGGGAGGGCATCATGGAATGCGAGAAGGCAGGACTACCTCTGGCGGAATTCATGGATATATCACTTGAATCTATGAAATCGATAGCGGATGACCTCGGTCTCTAGAATCGGGAGGGCCGGTTGGTGGAAGTGAAAACGGTTTCCGAGAGACTCGGCGAGCTCAAGCTCCAGGTATCGAGTCAGTCCTACGGCCGGGGGACGAGTGGCTTCAGCAGCTACAAGACCGACGAGGACGCGGGCACTCCCGAAGAGCGACTCAGGCTGGCGGCAGCTGTGGCGAAGGCGACCGGCAGGGCCAGGAGGGTCTCGCTCCACTCCCCCGGCGACCTGAGGACGGACGAGGACGCAGCGAAGATCTCCGCTCTCCTGAAGGAACTCTCGCTGGAGTGCGGCTCCTTCTATCCCGACCTGTTCATGCCGCGCAAGAGCGGCACCATGAACCACCGGCTGATGTACGGCACCATATCGAACCCCATCTCGGAGCTCCGTGTGGCCAGCATCAACTTCGTCATCAGGTCGATGGAGCTGATGCGGGCGGTGGACTGCAGGCAGATGGTCCTCTGGCTGCCCGACGGGATAGACTCGCCGGGCGAGAAGAACCTCACCGACATGCTCGACAGGATACTGAACGGCCTGAGGCAGATCGGCATCAACGTCCGCAAGAGCGAGAACATGATGCTCGACTTCCGGCCGTTCGACCCCTCGTTCTGCTCGATGGCCGTGAGCGACTGGGGCACCGCGGCATGGCTCTGCCGCGAGACGGACCCCTCCTGCAGGGTGATGCTCGACACGGCCGCCCTGCTTCCGGGCGCCAGCCTCGACAGCGTCATCGTCGCCATGCTGCACCAGAAGATCCTCGGCAGCGTGAGACTCTCGGACAACAGGCTGTCCCAGGGCATGATGCCGGCCGGAACCCTCGACCCGGCAGCGCTCTTCCGCTTCTTCGTCAACCTGCTCCAGGCCGAGAAGGCGGGGCTGTGCTCGATCGGCGGCATGGTGTTCGAGATCGGCGTGAACACGAGGGTCGGCATACCTGCGGAATCCGTCGTCAGGTCGATAGAATCCATCGAGCAGGCCTTCGCCGCGGCCATGCTGGTCAATCCCGACGAGCTCTCCGAGATCCAGGCCAGGCCGGACCCCTACCTGGCGGAGAAGCTCCTGCAGGATGCCTTCATGACCGACGTCCGGCCCGTCATCAAGGCCTGGAGGGAGCAGAACGGCATCCCGGCAGATCCCGTCCAGGCGCTGCGGAGCGAGATCTCGAAGAGCTGACACGTCCCCGGTCGGGGATCCGCCCTCCCGATGCCCCGAAGGCTTCCGGGAGGGCGGACTGTATCACGGCAGGAATCCCCGGATGGGTTTCAGGCGCCGGCCAGGGCCCTCCCTCGCAGGAAAGCCCTGGTGTTGATCTCCAGGGCCTTTTCCGGGAGGAGTTCCCTCATCGCATCGGCCCAGCAGGCTTCGGGCAGCCCGAGGTAGACCGAGGCCGCGCCCACCATGAGCGTGTTGACGACCCGGAGATCGCCCATCCTGCCGGCTTCACCGAAGGCGTCGATCGAGAGGGACCTCACGCCCCTGTCGGAGAGCCCGGCCTCGACGTCGGGGTAGGAAGCCTGGCCGGTGCTGACGGACGACGGTTCGATGACGAGGTCGCATATCAGCGCGGTGCCGGAATCCGACAGGAAGTGCGACCATCTCAGCGCCTCCAGCTTCTCCAGCGCTATCATCAGGTCGGCCGTGCCCTCCTCGATGATCGGGCTGCAGACCGACTTCCCGAACCTCACCTGGCTCACGACGCTTCCGCCCCTCTGGGCCATCCCGTGGACCTCGCTCTTGCGGACGTCCATCCCCGAAAGCATCGCGGCCGCGCTGACGATCTCGCTCGCGAGCAGTATGCCCTGCCCGCCGGTTCCGCAGATCAGAACGTTGGTGGTCTCAGTCGGCACTGGAGGCCTCCCTGTTGTAGTCCTTGCTCAGGGCGCCCTTGGGGCAGACGTCCGCGCAGAGCCTGCACTCCGGGTAGCACAGCAGGCTGTTCACCACCGGCCTGCCGTCGTGGAAGCTCAGCGCCGGGCAGCCCAGGGACATGCAGCGCCTGCAGCTTATGCAGGCTTCCGGATCCAGGACGGCGACCGCCCTGCCGGAAGGCTTCCTGACCATCACGCACGGGCGCCTCGAGATCACGACGGAGACCTCGGGCCTGGCCATCTCCTCCCTGAGGACGGCCTCCAGCCCCTTCAGGTCGTGGGGATCGACCACCCGCACGGAGGAGACCCCGCATGCCCGGCAGACCGCCTCGATGTCGAGCCTGGCGGAGGGTTCCCCCCTCAGGGTCCGGCCGGTCCCCGGGTTCTGCTGGCCGCCGGTCATGGCCGTGATGCTGTTGTCCATGACGATGACCGTGCCGGTGCAGCCGTTGTAGACCATGTCGATCAGGCCTGTGACCCCGGAATGGACGAAGGTGGAGTCGCCTATCGCGGCGGCAAGCTTCGAGACGGCCTCCCGGCCGCCCGCCTTCTCGAGGCCCGAGAGGACCCCGATGGAGGCTCCCATGCAGACGGTCGTATCCATGGCGTTGAGCGGAGGCATGAGGCCCAGGGTGTAGCAGCCGATGTCTCCGGTGGTGCTCGACTTCATCTTCGAGAGCACCCAGAACGCCCCCCTGTGGGGGCAGCCCGCGCAGAGCATCGGCGGGCGCTGCGGCACCTCGGCGGGAGCCCTGGCGGGAACGGGATCGAGACCGAGCCCTTTGCGGACTATCGCGGGATTGAATTCGCCCTCGACCGGGAAATGCCGCTTGCCCTCGACCGGCAGCAGGAAGTGGGACCGTATCTGCTCCTCGAGGAACGGGTCCCCCTCCTCGACCACCCTCACCTCGTCCACCATCGCGAGGAACCTGCCGATCAGGTCCCAGGGCAGGGGCCACGTCATGGCCAGCTTGAGGATGGTGGCGCCGGGGAGGACCTCCCTGACATAGCTCGCCGAGACCCCGCTCGCGATCACCCCGAGCTTCCTGTCACCCTCGATGATCCTGTTGTACTGGAACGTATTGCCGAACTCCGACAGGGCCCTTGTCCGCTCCTCGACCCTCGTGTGCATCGCCCGTGCGAAGGCCGGTATGGGGATCCTCTTCCGGGGATCACGGACGTATCCCTTCACCGGGACTTCCCTGCGCGGGGCGAGCGCCACGGGGCTGCTGGAATGGCTGGTGCGCGTGGTCGTGCGCAGCATCACCGGGGTGTCGAACCTCTCGGAGATGTCGAGGGCGAGGCCGGTCAGGTCGCGCGCCTCGGCGCTGTCCGAGGGCTCCAGCATCGGCACCTTGGCGGCCCGGGCCAGATGCCTGTTGTCCTGTTCGTTCTGGGACGAGTGCATCCCGGGGTCGTCGGCTGACACGATCACGATGCCGCCTGTCGCGCCGATGTAGCTCAGCGTGAAGAACGGATCGGCGGCCACGTTGAGGCCGACGTGCTTCATGGCGGTGAGGACCCTGGCGCCGCCGAAGGAGGCCCCGGCTATCGTCTCGAGGGCGACCTTCTCGTTGGGGGCCCACTGGGCCTCGATTTCGGGATAGTGCTCCCCGATCGTCTCGAGGATCTCGGTCGAGGGAGTGCCGGGATAGGCCGAAGCGAAGTGCACGCCGTGCTCCCATGCGCCCCTCGCTATGGCTTCGTTGCCGGACAGCAGCGCAAGACCGTCGGTTTTCGCGTTGAGAGGCTTCTTCATGCACCCCTCCGGGCTAGTTGTAAGTCCTGACTTCCTCGATCCCGTCGAGGACCCTGAGGACACCGCGTACGAGCGCCTCGAGCTCCGCCTCGCCCGGGAAGGTCATGACCCTTCCCAGGAAGGAGAGGCCCTTCGTGATCTCTTCCACGACCCAGCCGTTGTGGGCCATGCCACCGGTAATCACCACGCAGTCGACTTCTCCGCGGAGGGCGGCGGCCATCGCCCCCCCCTCCTTCACGAACTGGTAGACCATCGCCCTCAGGACGCGATCCGCTTCCGCATCCCCCTTCGACGCCCTGGTGAAGGCCTCCCCGACATGGTCGATGCCGAGATAGGCCATAAGGCCGCCTTCCTTGAGGAACATCCGCTGGAGCTGCTTCTTCTCGTATCCTCCCCCGAAGCAGAGGTCGACGAGCCCGGTGACGGGGAGGGAGCCTGTCCTCTGCGAGCTGAACGGCCCGCCGTCGTTGGCGTTGTTCGTGTCGATCATCCGGCCCTTCCGGATCGCGTTCACGCTGACCCCGCTGCCGAGGTGGAGCACCACCATGTTGAGGTCGGACAGAGGCCTCCCGAGCTCGGAGGCGGCCTTGTAGGCCACCATGCGGATGTTGAGGGCGTGGCTGAGGCTCTTCCTCGGCAGCAGAGGATGCCCGGAGGGCCTGGCCTCGTCGATCATCTCGTCGACGCAGACCGGGTCGACGAAATAGGAGGGGAGCCCCAGCGGTTCGGCGACCGCCCAGGCGAGGGGGGCTCCGAGGTTGCTCGGGTGGTCGGCCTGGAGCGTCGATCCATCCGTTATGTCGTCGAGCAGCTTCCGGTTCACACGGTAGGTGCCGGCCTGCAGGGGCTTGAACGTGCCCCCGCGGCCCACCACGGCGGCGAGGCCCGACATGTCGAACCCCTTCTCCGCGAGAGCGGCGAGCACGAGGTCACGCCTCGGCACCGTCTGGTTCATCGTCGGCCCCAGGGCGGCGAGCTCCTCGGGGAGGTGCCGCACGGACTCCTCGAAGAGGGGCTCCCCCTCCCTGTAGACTCCGAACTTCGTCGAAGTCCCGCCGGGGTTCAGCGCCAGGACGAGCCTCTCCATATCAGGCTCCCGTCACGACGCCGAGCGCGAGCGAGTTCAGCTTGGTGCGCGCGGCGTCGGAGCGGGACAGCATGACCACCGGGGCCGCGGCTCCGGCGATCATCCCCCCCACCTCGGTGTCGGTCATGTACATGAAGGCCTTCGCGAAGATGTTGCCGCACGAAAGGTCGGGGGTCACGAGGATGTTCGCCCGCCCCGCGACCTCGCCCGTGATCTTCTTTATGGCAGCTGCTTCCGGGTCCATGGCTCCATCCACCGCGAGCGGCCCCTGGACGTGGACGCCCTCGATGCCGTTTCGCGCAATCGACGCGAAGAGCGATGTCTCGGGCAGGTTCTCGTCCTCTACCTCCACGGCTGCCAGGAGGGCGGCCCTGGGTGTGCCGCAACCCAGCCTGACCATCACGCCGGCGGCGTTCTGGACGATCTGCACCACCTGCTCGGCGGTGGGCCTGGGGATCATGCCCCCGTCGGTGATCGCCACGAGCCTGTCCTGCTTCGGGACGTGGACCACGGCCACGTGGCTCAGGACCCTGCCCGTGCGGAGGCCGTGCTCCCTGTCCAGGACGGCCTTGAGGAACCCGGACGTCTTGAGGAGACCCTTCATGAGGATCGTGGCCCCGCCTCCGCTGACGCACTTCACGGCTTCGATGGCGGCGTCGGCCTCGGTAGCCACATCCGCGATCTCGATGGATGGATGGAGCTTCAACCCCGTTCTGCCGACGGTCTCCTCCACGAGCGCCCGGGGAGCGAAGACGACCGATGTGGCGATGTCCTCCTCCGCCGCCATGTTGAGAGCCTCGAGGGAGGCCTCGTCATGCCCCATGGGTACGGCCGCCCGGGCCCCCTTGTTGTCTCGCGCCGCCTGCCTGATCTGTGCGAAGTTCTCGTACAATGCACCCCTCCCGGATTTGGGGCGGACGGGAATCACCCGTTCGTAGCCAGCGGGTTATTATGGGCACATGAACGGGATCGGGCCAGAACCGTGCACGCCGCTCACCGGGGCCGACCTCCTTCGGGCCGGCGGGCTGCTGTTCGACTTCGACGGCGTCATCGCCGACAGCGAGCGCCTCTACATGGCCTCCTGGAACGAGGCTCTCGCGCCCTGGGGCGTCTCCATCCCGGAGGAGGAGTACTTCCGCCACTGGACCTCCCTCGGCGAGGGACTCCCGGGGCACATCTCGAGGCACGGCGGCCAGGGCATCGACGAAGCCCGCGCGACCTCCCTGCAGAAGCGCGCATACGAGGCGTTCTGCCTCTCCGGAGCGATCGGACTCATGCCGGGTGCGGCTTACGTCCTCGAGATCCTCTCTTCGTCCGTATTCGCCGGGAGGTTCGCCATCGCCTCCAACACGGATTCCCGCCTGGTGGAGGGCATCCTGATGCGGGCCGGAGCCCCGGTGCCGCCTGTCATCGGCGGAGAGTCGCTCCCGCGCAAACCCTGCCCGGACATCTTCCTGGCTGCTGCTCATGCAATCGGCTCCCCTCCGGGATCCACCCTGGTCTTCGAGGACGCATGGAAGGGGCTCGAGGCGGCCCGGCGGGGGGGCTTCAGGCCGGTTCTCGTCAGGGCGCCGCACAACGCAGGCGAAGCTCTCGATGCCGATTTCTCACTGGACGGCATATCCGGCCTGCTGCCGCTTCTCGGACCCTGATCCCGCCTCGGGCCGGCCCTCCCCGTACCGGTCCGGCTTGCCCGCGGAGCCTCACTTCGTGATAATGCCCGGAACGACGGAGGGTGTGGGCAGGTGCAGAGACTGACCGATTACGGAATCGTTCTGTTGGTAGTGGCAGCGATGATGGCGCTTTTCAGGCTGTCCAGGCTGCTCCTCTCCCGCCTGCTGGCGGCCAGGGAGGCCCGTGGAGTTGTCTGCGACTGCGACGATCACATCAGGCTCGGCTTCCTCTTCCTCGTCGCAGGGATGCTGCTTCTCCCGCTGGTGACGGCCGCGGCCGCCTGCATAGATTCTTCGGCTCTGGCTGGCGGGGTCTTCCTCCATCTGCCGCTGGTCGCCATCTCCATCGTCCTCTTCAGCTTCGCGGAGGATCTGTTCGCCGGGATGAAGAAGCGGCCGGCCTCGAGGCGTCTGTCGGCAGGCGCACATTTCAGGACTGCCGGCCCCCTGCTGCTCGGCTTCTGGGCTCTCGGTTCGGCCTTCCTCTCCCCGATCTTCTACACCGCCCTGACTCTGATACTGGGCCTGTTCTACCTCTTCGCCCTCGCCGCCAGGCCGGACGGCCCGTCGGCTTGACCCGGGCTCCATCCCCCGGCGGACCCTGCCTCCGGGTCGTGCTGCTGTGCGATGACGAGCCCTTCGAGATCCCCCGGACCGTCGCGAGCATCGTCGAGTCCCTGCCGGGATGGCGTTTCACCGTTGCATCGCTTGGCGGCCATGCCTCCCTGCGGGACATCCGAAGGAACTCCTCGCGGTACCTGGGCCTCTACGGCCCTCTGGGATTCGCAGCGAGAGGGTCGTGGATGATCCTCCTGAAGATCCTAGCGGCGCTTCGCGCGCCAACTGCCTCCCCCCATTCCCTGGCGCAGGCGGCCTCGAGGACGGGGGCGGATTTCATCACGATCGACCGTGTGAACTCCGAAGCGGGCAGGGCTGTCCTGGAAGCCCTCGAGCCCGATGTCATCGTATCGATCGCCTGCCCGCAGATCCTCCGGCCGGTGACCCTGGCCATCCCTTCGATCTGCGCGCTGAATCTCCACTCCGCCCTGCTCCCCGTGAACAGGGGGATGCTGCCGACCTTCTGGTCCCTCTTCTCGGAACCGCCCCGCGCCGGAGTGACGCTGCACCTCATGACCGCCGAGCTGGATGGAGGGGAGATCCTCCTCCAGAGGGAGATCCCGGTCTCCCGCCGGACGACCTCCCTCCATTCCCTGATACGCCGGTGCAAGCAGACAGGGGCGGAAATGGTCACCGAAGGCCTCCTGATGGTTGCCGAAGGCTCCTGGACGACACGTCCGAATCCATCCTGCGAGGGATCGAGGAACGGCTTCCCCACGAAGGAAGACGTCGCCGAGTTCAGGCGCAGGGGAGGGCGCATCTGGTGAGGAACGGCGAATCCCGTGGCATGTCGCGCCGACTGGCCATGAGTTCCGACGCGGAGTACGGATTCAGAGGAGGGCTCGTCTTGTGAGAGACGATGCCGCCTGTGGCATTTCTCGCAGAGTAGCCATGAGCATAGACGTCGAGGAGTGGTTCCAGACCGCCGCGGTCTGCACGGGCGGCTTCGCGCCTCTGTCGTCTCGAAGGCGCAGGAGATCCCCCGGCCTAGTCGACGGGCTGATCGACATGCTGACGGAGTACGGGGCCAGGGCCACCTTCTTCGTGCTGGGCGATCTCCTCGAGGCGGAGCCCTCGATCGGGGAGGCCGTGACGGGATCGGGGAACGAGCTGGCCTGCCACGGGTGGGCCCACGGAAGCCTTATCTCGATGGACCGCGTAGCCTTCAGGGCGGACATCGGGAGGTGCCTCGAGACATGGTCGAGGCTTTCGCTGCCCCTTCCGAGGGGCTACCGGGCGCCGAGCTTCAGCGTCACCGAACGGAACTCCGCCTGGGTCGCCGAAGAACTGTCGTCTGCAGGCTTCCTTTACGACAGCAGCGTCTTCCCCATCCCCAGGATCAGATACGGCATCCCTGCCGCTCCCCTGATCCCGTACCGGCTCGAAGGCGGCGCCCTGCTCGAACTGCCCCTTGCCTCCGTGCCCGTGTTCGGGCTCAGGATTCCGGCGGCCGGAGGGGCATGGATGCGCTTCATGCCGATGCATGTGCATCACCGGCTCCTGCGGCGGGCCTGTGCGGCCGGAAGGACGCCGGTGCTCTACGCCCATCCCTGGGAGTTCGACACCCCCTTCGACGGTGAGGCGGGATTCCCCTGGATCGTCAGACTCAGGCAGGGCCTGGGCAGCGGACCGAGGATGCAGAGGGCTCTCTCGAGGCTGCTCGGGAGTTTCGATTCCATCACGCTGGCAGAGCTGTGCCGGGAGTCGTCGCGGGGGATGGATCCCCCGTAACGGGAACCGCCGGACGCTGGGTCCGGCGGTGTCCGTCGATTCGTGCCGCGAACCGGCTAGGGGGCTTCGATCGCCTCAACCGGGCAGACCGAGGCGCAGGCGCCGCAGTCGATGCACTTGCTGTCATCGATCTTGTACGGCTTGCCCTCGCTTATGGCCTCGACCGGGCACTCGTCCTTGCAGGTTCCGCACGCTATGCACTTGTCGCCTATCTTGTACGCCACGTCAGCTCCCTTCGTGTGGTGCGGCACTATAACGGCGCGCTCAGAACGCCGTCAACGCGGGGGCCTTGCGCTGGAATGCCGGAGGCAGGAAAATTGTGCATGCTATCACCCGGGAGGGGCGGTGAAGGACTACCTTGCCGAGACATGCTTCGAGAAGGGCTGGGAGAGCGTCGACCGCAACTTCAGGAAGCTCTCGAGGGCGGCGGGCACGGGCGATCCGGGCTCGCCGGAACAGGTCGACGCAGACGAGATCTCGCACGAACTCGACCGCCTGTCCTCCCAGGTGGACCTGTTCGCCGATCTCTGGCTCCACTTCCACATGAGATACGAAGCCCTCATCCACGAGTTCGACCTGGATGTGAAGACGGAAACGCCCGTCGGCACGGGCAGGACGGGCGGACGCAGGGACGCGGGCAGGGGCTAGGGTTCCTTCAGCCTGTCTTCGAGCGCCTTCCGCCTCCTCTCGAAGTCCATCCACCGCTCCGCGAAGGCATCGACGGTCTCCTGGAGATCCACCAGCTCTCTCGCGAGGGCCTGCCTCGCCTCGAGACCCATGTCGCCCCTCTCCGACATCTCCAGGTCGAGCCTGAGCCTGGCCATGCGCTCGTTTATCTCCTCCCAGGCCATCCTGAAGAGATAGTCGGGCTGCGCGCCCTCGCGCCTGCCTCTCGGGTCCTCCTCAGCCACCTATTATCTCCAGAATCCTCTCGAGATCCGAGAGAGACGAGTACTCCACGATCATGCTCCCCCGGCCCCCCCTGTCCCTTATCCTGACGCGGGCCGCGAGCCTGCGGGTAAGCTTCTCCTGGAGATCGGCAACCGCCGGTGCGACGGGCTTCTGCGCCTTCCGGGCCGCGGGCTGGCGGGAGGCTCTCCTCACGTGCTCCTCGAGCTGGCGCACCGACATGTCCCTGGAGACCGCCAGCGAGGCGGCGGTTTCGATGGTGCGGGCGTCGTGGAGGGCCAGGAGGGCCCTTCCGTGCCCCATGGCGAGCCTGCCGTCGCGAAGCATCGTCTTGACAGGGTCGGGGAGCTCCAGCAGCCTCACGAGGTTGGAGACGGTCGAGCGGTCCAGTCCGGTCTGCCTGCCCATCTCCTCCTGGGTCAGAGAGAAGGTAGTAGAGAGCCTGCTGAAGGCCTCCGCCTTCTCCAGCGGCCCGAGATCCCTGCGCTGGATGTTCTCGACGAGCGCCCAGGCGAGCATCTGGGAGTCCGTCGCCTCCCTTATGACGGCGGGGACCTCCTTCAGCCCGGCCATCCGCGCAGCCCGGAGACGCCTCTCCCCGGCGATCACCTGGAAGCGGAGACCCTGCTTCCTCAGAACCAGCGGCTGGAGTATTCCCTGCTCGCGGATCGAGTCGCTGAGCGAGCGGAGGTCCGCTTCGTCCCATTCACGTCTCGGCTGGTGGGGGTTGGGTTCGATCCGGTCCACGTCGACCGAAGCCACCTGCCCGGGTTCCGCCGGATCGACTGACGGGAGAAGCGCCTCGAGCCCCCTGCCCAGGGCCCTCTTCCTCAACTGCGTCATGGCTGTTCACCGCCCGCCCTTGATATCCCGTGCGTGATCGGCATCATCTCGAAATAAGCTCCTCGGCGAGCTGCAGATAGCATCTCGCGCCGGGTGATTCGACATCGTAGTGAAGGACGGGCTTGCCGAAGCTGGGAGCCTCGCTGAGACGTACGTTCCTGGGTATCCTGGTCCCGAGGAGCATCTCGCTGAGATGGTCCTCCGCGTCCGCCTCCACCTCCCTGCTGAGCTTCAGGCGCCTGTCGTACATAGTGAGCAGGACCCCCTCCATGGTGATGGCGGGATTCCAGAGCTGACGGACTCTCCGGATCGTGTCGAGGAGGTGGGACAGGCCCTCGAGGGCATAATACTCGCTCTGGAGAGGGAGCAGCACCGAGTCGGCGGCCACGAGCGCGTTGATCGTCAGCAGGCCGAGCGATGGAGGACAGTCTATCAGCACGAAGTCGAACCTGTCCATTTCGGGGACCCTCAGCCTGTCGCGGAGGAAGAACTCCCTGCCCTTCTGCGAGGCCAGGTCTATCTCGAGGCCGGCCAGATCCCTCGAACCCGGGATCGCCGACATCCCCTCGAACCCGGTCTCGACCACGGACCCGTCGAAGCCGGCGAGGCCGGCGAGGAGAGCATGTATGTTCTTCGGGGACGGAAGGGGCAGGCCCATGCCGCTGGTGGCGTTGGCCTGCGGATCGAGGTCCACGACGAGGACATCCTTCTCGAATGCGGCGAGGCTGGCTGCGAGATTGATCACGGTGGTGGTCTTTCCGACGCCGCCCTTCTGATTCGATACGGAGATGATCCTGCTCATGGAGTGGCCTTTCGGGTGCTTCCGGCCTCGTACGGCCGCACGATCGGAATGCGATACTGCACAAGAACCCCCGGGCGGTCAAGCGGAGGGACGGGAAGATCCAGCGTACGCACGCAGCCCGGCATCGCGGATTCCCCGGGGGGCACCCTGACCGTGACGGAGCACGAATGACCGAGTTCTTCGAGGAGCCGGACCAGCTCTCCGGCCGGCATGAGGGACCGGGCGGTGAACTGCGGGGCAGTCCCGGGCCAGTCCTCGAGCCTGCTCCTGATGACCGAAACATTCCCGAGGCCCAGCCTGCCGGCGGCATACTCGAGGAAGAGCGCCCTGTTCCTGCGCGGCTCGAGCAGGATCACATCGAAACCGAGCATGGCGAGCACCATCCCCGGGAATCCGGCACCCGATCCGATGTCCGCCACGGGCTTCGATGGATCGAGCAGCAGGGAGAAGGCGGCAGACTCGAGAACGTGCCTTTCCCACAGCCGTCCCGTCTCGCCGGGCCCGACAAGGTTCATGACCCGGTTCCTCTCCCGGATCATCTCCATGAAGCTCCCGGCGGCATCCCGGAAAGCCTCCGGGAACCGGATGCCGAGAGGAGCCTCTCCGGCTGCCGGGCTGTCAGACGCCTGTCTTCGTTCCACGTGGAACCATCCTCAGAACGCCGATCAGAAGGCCTTCCACGTCGGAAGGTCTCATGCCCGGGATGAGAGCGGCCTCCCCCATGTTCGCCGGACGGGCCTTCTGGAGCCTCTCCCTCGATTCCCAGCTTATCCCCTCCATGCAGGAGAAGTCCTCCACGCAGGAGAGATCGACCGATGACATCCTCTCCACCTCACGCAACCTGCCCTCGGCACGCCTCACGTGTCCCATGTACCTCTCGTCGAGCGCAGCGGTGAAGACGACGCCCGGGTCGAGCGCCCCCAGCCTCCCGCTCATCGCGCCGAGCGATTCCACGTCGAACTCCGTCACTCTGCACATATCCGCCAGCAGCCTGCCTCCGGCGCGTTCCGTGTTCAGGACGGTCCGCGCCTCTTCGAGCTGCCGCTCCATCCTTCTCAGCCTTGCTTCGTCACCGGGCCGGGACAGCCCCGATGAAACCGCCTGAGCGAGCAGCCTGGCCTCGGCGTTGTCCTGTCTGAGGTGGAGCCTGTTCGAAGCCCGCGAGGAGAACAGGCGGTACGGCTCCTCCAGGTTGCTTCCGGCTATGTCCTCGAGCATCACGCCTATGAACGACTCACTTCCCTGCGGTCGGAAGCGCCCGCCGTCCCCCGCCGATGAAAGGGCGGCGCATGCTCCCGCAACCAGCCCGAGCCCCGCTGCCTCTTCGTATCCCGATGTACCGCAGACCTGGCCCGCAAGGAAGACGTTGTCCGTTCCCACCAGCCTCAGGTCCCTCCCGATGCATTCCCCGGGGAAGTACCCGTACTCCACGGCGTAACCCCACGATGCGACCACGGCCCGACCGCATCCGGGGAGTGACCTTATCATCTCGATCTGGGTGCTCCGAGGAAGGCTGGTGGACATGCCCCCTGCGTAGACCAGCCTTCCGTCCATCCCCATCGGCTCCAGGAACACGGGGTGTTCGAGACGGTCGGGAAACCTGGCGGCCTTGTCCTCGAAGCTCGGGCAGTATCGCGGCCCCCTGCCGCCGATCGACCCGTCGAAGAGCGGCGATCCGCCCATTCCCGACCTGGCGGTATCTATCGCGCGACAACCTGCTCTCGTCGTGAAGCAGACCGCCCTGGTGTCGCTGAATCGCGCACCGCCGCGTGACGAGAACCGCCAAGAGGCGCCCTCCTCGGACTGCTGTTCGAGGGCGCCGTAGTCTATCGACCCTGCGAGCAGCCTCGGAGGAGTCCCGGTCTTGAAGCGTTCCACGTGGAACCCTCTGCCGGAAAGGTGCGCGCAGAGGCGATCCGAGGCCTTGTCTCCGGCCCTTCCTCCGCTCCATCTCTCGCGACCCCGGAACAGGACCGCTCCGAGAAACGTGCCGGCCGCGACGACGGCTGTCCTGAAACAGATGGCGCCCCCCGCAGAAAGCACCGCCGACATCGCCCTGTCGCCCGCCCATCGGAACTGCTCCACCTCTCCCTCGACGACCTCGACTCCGGATGACCGGAGAGCCCCTCTCACGAAAGAGGAGTATGCACTCCCGTCGCACTGGACCCGGGGTCCCCAGACCGCCGGCCCCCTGCTCCTGTTGAGCATCCTGAACTGGATCGAGGCGAAATCGGCCGCTTCGCCCATCACACCGCCGAGCGCGTCTATCTCCCGGACCATGGTGCCCTTGGCGACGCCCCCCACCGACGGGTTGCACGAGAGCATCCCTATCCTCGCGGCATTCATCGTCACCATCGCGGTCCGCGCACCCATCCTGGCGGCCGCCAGGGCCGCCTCGGCCCCCGCGTGACCGCCACCGATCACCAGGACATCGGTCCCGGTCATTTCCCCACGCACATCCTGCCCAGGGCACGCTCCACCGCTATCCCGACTCCCCCTCCCCTGTCCATGCAGCAGTTCAGTTCCCTCAGCGCTTCTGCAACGCTCTCCGCCGCCAGAGCGAGCTCCCGGCCCGACAATGCCCCCGATGCCTCATCGATCCTCGCTTCGATCGAGCCAGCGATCGTGGTGAGCAGGCCTCCGGGCCTGGCACCGGCGATCGCCTTCCCGAGCTCGTCGATCCCCTCTCCTGTGACCGAGCTGACCGGAAGCCATTCTCCCCCGACCTCGTCGCATCTGCTGGCAACCCTGACTATCCTGCCCGCGGCTTCCGCGAGGCCCCGCCCCGGCTCCTCACTCGAACCCGGGCTCATCCAGACCACCACGTCCCCGCTGCCTATCATCCCGAGGGCGATCCGGAGAGCCTCCGCATCCGCCCCCCTCATCTCTCCACCCCTGAATCCGGGGGTATCGAACAGCTCCACCCGCCTTCCGCCGACCAGGGTGATGCACGAGGCTCCGTCCCGTGTGGTCCCCGCCTCGTCGGACACCACCGCTCTCTCGGCGCCCGCCAGCCTGTTGAAGAGCGTCGACTTTCCGGAGTTGACCGGGCCTGCCAGAAAAACCCTCACCGGTCCCTCGGCTCTTTCCGCGCCCTCCCGGAACAGGCGTGCCCTGTGCAGCGTCTCCTCCAGGCACTCATCCATGTGGAGCCGGTGTTCGTCGATTTCGTCGGGGAACTCGACGGCGGCTTCGATCAGCTCCGCCGATCGTTCGAGGGATTCCGCCAGGCGCGCGCCCAGATCCTCGAGCGCGCCTCCCGCCCGGCCGTCTTCGCTGCCTCTCCTCCAGAGGGATGCGAGCCCGATCACTTCGAGCGGGGAGAGCCTGCCGGAAAGATATGCATGCCTCGTGAACTCGCCGGGCAGCGACGGTCTCGCTCCCCGCGAGAGCATGCCCGCCAGCAGGCCGTCGACGATCTCCCGGGCTCCCGGGCAGACGACGTCGACCATTTCCTCGCCGGTGTAGCTCCTTCCGGCGGGCCACGAGAAAGCCACGGCTTCCGCGCCCTGCGCTGCACCCGGAATCGGGGCGACGGCCCTCCGCATCCCCGAGAGCCTGCCCTCTTCCAGATCGAGCAGCTCCTCGACGATCGCCGCACAGCCTTCGCCGCTCATCCTCAACAGCGCCAGCGCGGAATCCCCCGGGGGGGTGGCCAGGGCGGCTATCACCTCTCCGGGCAAGGCTCCCTCATCTCACTTCGCGCGCCTCTCCACCGCCTGTACGGCGGGTGCGGCCTTCGCCTTCGGCACGAGCTTCTGTTCCGCGATCGACAGGATGTTGTTCACGAACCAGTAGAGGGAGAGCCCGGCCGGGAACTTCATGAAGAACCACGTCATCATCACGGGCATGATGTATGCCATGCTCTTCTGCGACGGGTCGGTCATGGACGTCTTCTGCTGGTAGAACATCGCCGCGCCCATCAGCACGGGGAGCAGACCGATCCCGGGCATGCCCAGTACGCTGGTCCCGAACGGGATCAGGATCTCGGGCCTGGACAGGTCGGTGATCCAGAGGACGAATCCGGCTCCCCGCAGGTTCACCGAGTTCTCGAGCACACGGTACAGGGCGAAGAAGATCGGCATCTGGAGTATGAGGGGCAGGCAGCCTCCCAGGGGGTTCACCCCGTTCTCCTTGTAGAGCTTCGACAGCTCCTGCCTCTGGCGCATGGGATCGTTCGCGTACTTCTTCTGCAGCTCGATCACCAGGGGCTGCATCGACTGCATCCTCTTCATCGACCGGCTGCTGTGGATCGAGAGCGGCATGAGGGCCAGCTTCATCACGACCGACAGGATCACGATGCGCACGCCCCAGTTCGACGCGAACGACAGCACTGTGGTGAGGAAGAGATAGATCAGCTTCCCTATCCACCTGATGATCGGCCATCCGAAGTCGACGAGGTTGTCCGTGCGCGATCCGAGTGCGTGCAGCCTCCCGTAGTCCACCGGGCCGGCATATACCCTGATGTCGCCGCCCTCCAGCGTGACCCTCGGAGACTGGACCGGATCGCTCGAGAACGCGTACCCGTCCCTGCGCGACCCATCGCAGGGCATCATCAGCACGGTGAAGTACCTCGACCTCGCGGCCGCCCAGAGCACCCTGCCGAGCGCCAGCTCCTCGTCGAGGCTGCCGGGCTTCTTCGACCTGCTCTTCTCGGCGAACCATGCCGCGCTGAAATACCTCGAAGGATCGGTGACGGTCTCGGTCACGGGGATGGCTCCCTGCGCGACGGTGAACGCGTCCGCTCCGGTGTCCGTGATCTCGAAGACGTAGCTCCCGGGATGGAACGTGTATGTGCGCTCCCGGCCGCCCTCCGCCGTCATCGTTATCTCTACGTCACCCGATGCGACGACGGCAGCGGGGCATCCGCACTCGAACCCCACGGGTCCGGCCGGCCCCAGAGCCTCGAACCAGGGTTCGTTCACCAGTTCGATCGGCCCGTCGGCTCCATCCGTGAGGTTGCGCCATGACGGCATGACCCACGAGACAACCGCCCCCCCGTTCGTCGAGAGCACGGCATCCACCAGGATCCCTCCGTGCCCGTCGGGGATGGATACGTTCACGAGGCGCTCCGTGGGCACATCGATCCGCGCTGCGGAAGAATCCCCGGGGGTCTGCGCGGACGTCGAGTCCGGGATCGAATCCTCCACGGTCTCGATCGTCTGGGATGTCGGAACCGGGTCCGGCAGTTCCGGCGCCACAGGGGCCTGCCGTCTCGAGGAGCCCAGCATCCATCCCGCCACCAGCACAAGGGACATCAGCACGGCTGCAAGGAGGAGTCTCTGCTGGTCACTCATCTTCGGGACCTCCGGGGACTGGATCGAAACCGCCGGGCGTGAAAGGATTGCACCTGAGTATCCTCCAGGCGGACATCACGCTTCCCTTCAGGAAGCCGAACCTCTCCACCGCGATCAGGGCGTACAGGCTGCACGAAGGCGTGAACCGGCAGCCCGGGGGGAGCATCGGAGATATCCAGCGCCTGTAGAACCGGATTGCCTTCAGCGTTCCCCTCGCAGCCGGAGAGAGTCCGCGAATGCAATGAGATCCGCTTCCATCTCTCTTCGCGTAGTCTCCGAGAGCTTCACCGCGGGGTACACGACGATATCCAGGCCCGGCGGCGTCGCGATCCGCTGACGCAGCGCCTCCCTGATCCGGCGTCTGAAGAGGTTCCTCTCCGCTGCGCATCCCATCTTCCTGGATACGGAAAACCCCAGGCGTGTGATGCCCAGGGTGTTTCCGAGACAGACTATCCTCACCGCCGCGCCCCTGAACCGGAAGCCCTGCCTGAACACCCTCTCGAATTCGGGTTTGCCGGTGAGCCTCCCGGGGGCGGCTAGGACAGGTCGTCCACTAGGGGACGAGGTGCTTCCTGTTCCTGCGGCGCCTGGCATTGAGCACCTTGCGCCCGTTGCGAGTGGCCATCCTCGCCCTGAATCCGTGTCTCCTGGCGCGGGACAAGTTGCTTGGCTGGTACGTTCTCTTCATGTCGCCTCTCCCGGATCACCTGATTTTTTACACTCATCCCGTGACGGCTTGACTGCGGGTCCCGGCGGGACGAAATTCTGCCTGCCGCTTTGATGCGGCGAAGCGGGAAGCTACTCCCCAAATCGGGTCCTGTCAAGACGGTGGCTCCGGTGGAATGTATGTTGCTCGAACGAAATCAACACGCGGCGCGATCACGGTACTGCCCTACGACGCATCTTCCTGTATTCCAAGCATATGTAAGCTGTGAAACCTGTGGAGAACTCTGTGGATAATACCTGTCCGGTTTACCCGGCAATGTCTTAGGCCGGCGTGGAACAGACCGCCCCTTCCGGCATGGATCTGCCGGGTCTCTGGAACCGCTGTCTCGAGGCTGCGAGGCCGTCCATACCGCCTACCTCGTTCAGCTCGTGGCTCCAGGTGTCCTGCTTCGAGGCTCTCGAGGAGGACAGGTTCATCGTCCGCTTCCCGAACGCCTTCATGGCGAGATGGACGATGACACAGTACGGCGATATCCTCCAGGGCTCCCTCAGGGAGCTCAGCGGCATCCCCGGGATCAGCCTGCAATGCGTCGGCGACCCCGCCCCACCCGCATCTCCCGGTCCGGAGGCCCAGCCCAGGCAGAACCAGACCTCCATCAGATCAAACTATCTCCATCCCAGCTATACCTTCGACAGATTCGTGGCGGGGCCCAGCAACGAGCTCGCCCATGCCGGCGCCAGGGCCGTCGCCATGAACCCGGGCAGCCCTTCCTACAATCCTCTCTTCATCTACGGCGGCGTCGGGCTGGGCAAGACCCACCTCATCCAGGGCATCGCCCACGAGGTCAGGAGGCTCCATCCCGACAAGCGATTCGTATACGTCTCCTCGGAGCAGTTCCTCCACCTCTTCGTCACATCGCTGGGCCGTCAGAACGTCGACGAGTTCAGGCGCATCTACCGCGACGTCGACCTCCTGCTCATGGACGACGTCCAGTCCCTGGGAGGCAAGGCGCAGACCCAGGAGGAGCTCTTCCACAGGTTCAACGACCTGTACCAGACAGGCAGGCAGATCGTCTTCACATCCGACAGGCTGCCCGGCGAGATCCCGGGGCTCGAGGAACGCCTGGTCTCCAGGTTCCAGTCCGGCCTCGTCGCCGACATCCAGCCCCCCGACTACGAGACGCGCATGGCGATCCTCGACCTCAAGGTCCGCGACGAGGGGGAGTTCTTCCCCGCCGAGGTGCTCGACTTCATCGCTTCCACGATCAGGAGCAACGTCAGGCAGCTCGAGGGCGCGGTGCACAGGCTGGCCGCATCCAGCCGGATCAACGGCACCCCGATAGATCTCGCACTCGCGAAGAGGGTCCTCTCCGACGCATTCGGCTCCGCCTCGCAGAAACTCTCCGCCGGCGTCATCACCGCAGCCGTAGCAGAGGCCTTTTCCGTCGCCCCGGCGCAGCTCAGGGGCAAGCAGCGGAGGCGCGACATCCTCGTACCCCGCCAGGTCGCGATGTTCCTAATCAGGGAGCTCACCGAGACTTCCCTCGTCGAGATCGGCCGCTTCTTCTCCGGCCGCGACCACTCCACGGTCCTCAACGCCATCGACCGCATAAGGCAGCTATCCTCGGAAGACGCCTCCCTCCGCAGAAGGATCCTGGATCTGAGAACCAGGCTCTCGGGTTGATCCTGTCGATCCGCCCCCCGGAAACTGCCGTCCCGTACGACCACTGTGGAGAACCCGGCCTTTGCACGGGCGTTTTCCACATCGTTCCCCACACCGGAGTACCGTGCGCCGCAACCCTCACCCTAGCAGGTCAACAGTTTCTTCGGTATAATAGTAATCATCATTTGTCGCTGTTTTCTATGTCTCTACTGGTCCCAGCCGTTCCCCGGAGGGATGCACGATGATCAAGCTGCTCGTCTCCCAGGCAGAGTTCCTAAAGGGTCTCAACACCGTTGCCGCGGCGGTGCCCCCCCGTACCAACCTGCCAGCCCTGACGAACATCCTCCTCGAAGCCGGCAGGGATCAGCTCAGCCTTGCTGCAACCGACCTGGACACGACGATCACGACCAGCATACCGGCTACCGTGACCACTCCCGGTTCTGTCGCCATACCCGGAAGGAAGCTCCATGAGATAGTCCGCGAGCTTCCCGACACCGATGTCCACATCGGCGGCACCGGAAGCCGCATCAGCATCAACTGCGGCACCAGCTCGTTCGTCGTGGCCGGCTCTGCGCGCGATACCTATCCCGAGCTCCCGACCAGGGTCGAGTCCTCTTCCGTCACCATATCCATGTCCGTACTGGCATCCGCCATCAGGAGGACTTCCTTCGCGGTCGCCCGGGAGGACTACAGGCCTGCTCTCAACGGCGAACTCTGGAAACTGGGATCCGAAGGCCTCGAAATGGTAGCCACCGACGGGCACCGTCTCGCCCGCATACACCTTTCGGATGTCGTATCCCCTTCGCCTTTCGAGGCCATCGTCGCTCCCAAGGCCCTCGCCCTCCTCGCCCGCATCGGCGACGACGGCGATGTACGGGTCAGCTTCCAAGGCTCGCAGCTCTCCTTCGAATTCGGCTCCACCACCATCTTCAGCAGGACCATCGAGGGGCCCTACCCTCCCTACGAGAAGGTGATCCCCCACGACAACGACAAGAGCCTCGTCATCTCCCGGGAGGAGCTGAACTCCGCCCTCAGGAGGATGCGCATCATCGCCAACCCGGCCACCCACCAGGTCAAGCTCTCCCTCGAGAAGGGGAGCATCCTCGTGCAGGCCGAGAACACCGACGCCGGCGAGGCGAGGGAGAAGCTCGAGGGCGACTATTCCGGCGAGTCCCTGCAGGTCGGGTTCAATGCCGACTTCCTCATGGAGATACTCAAGAACATGACCGGCGACCGCATCGTCCTCAGGCTCAAGAACAGCGCGTCCGCCGTCGTGCTCGAGAACGAGACGCCCGAACAGGGCGTCGCTCACCTCTCCCTGCTGATGCCGGTGAGACTCCCCGGAGCCACAGGTTAAGGCGGCTGACAACCCTGGGGAGGACGGTGCGCACCGCACCGCGGCGCAGGCTCCGAGGTGAGAAGCATCGCTTCCATCATCCAGGAGATCCTCTCCGAGGGATACAAGCCCGAACCCCCGCCTCTTGCTCTCGTGGAAAGAGCATGGCCGGGCGTCGTCGGGAACGACATCGCGGTGCTTTCGCGGATCCGTGCCCTCGATGACGGGTTCCTCGTAGTCGAGAGCCTGCATCCTGCCGCCGCCTTCGAGATCAGGTCGCGCGAGGGCGAGTTCGTGGCCAGACTGAGAGCCGATACGGGCGTGGAGATCAGGGCCATCCGTATCAGGCCGGCCGGAAGGAGAAGCTGATTTGTCCGAGTTGAACGGCGGGCGGTACGACGCTGGTTCGATACAGGTCCTCGAGGGACTCGAAGCGGTTCGGAAGCGCCCCAGCATGTACATCGGCTCCACCAGCCAGACCGGTCTCCATCACCTTGTCTGGGAGGTCGTGGACAACAGCGTCGACGAGGCCCAGGCGGGGTTCTGCACGGAGATCTCCGTCAGGCTGATCGACGGCGACATCGTGTCCGTGCAGGACAACGGGCGCGGCATCCCAATCGACCCGCATCCCAAGTTCAACAGGCCTGCCCTCGAGATCGTCCTCACCAAGCTCCACGCCGGAGGCAAGTTCGACAGCGAGGCCTACAGGGTGTCCGGCGGGCTTCACGGAGTAGGGCTCAGCGTCGTGAACGCCCTCTCGGAGTGGCTCGTGGTCGAGGTCTCGAAGAACGGGACGAAGTATGCCCAGAGATACGAACGCGGCATCCCCGTGACCGACCTGACACCATGCGGCGACTGCGCGGGGAACGGCACCCTGGTCACGTTCAAGCCGGACAGGGAGATCTTCGAGGAGACCTCCTTCAGTTTCGACACCCTCTCCAGGCGCCTGAGGGAGCTCGCGTTCCTCAACAGCGGGCTGTCCATCGGCCTCAGGGACGAGAGGGCGGAAGGCGCGGGCAAGAGCCACGACTTCTGCTACGAGGGAGGCATCGTCTCCTTCGTGCGCTTCCTCAACGAGAGCAGGCACGCCCTCCACGGCGACCCCATCTTCGTCTCCAGGGAGACCGAGCTCGAGGACGGATCCTCGATGCTCGTGGAATGCGCGATCCAGTACAACTCCGGCTACCAGGAGGAGACCTTCTCCTTCGCCAACAACATCAACACGATCGACGGCGGCACCCATCTCACGGGCTTCCGGGCCGCGCTCACGCGGGGGCTGAACGACTACGCCACCTCCAACGGCATGTTCAAGAAGTCCGACGAGGCGTTCAGCGGAAATGACGTCAGGGAGGGCCTCACCGCCGTCATAAGCGTGAAGCTCTCGAATCCCCAGTTCGAGGGTCAGACGAAGACGCGGCTCGGCAACAGGGACGTGAAGGGGGCCGTGGAGTCCATCGTCTACACCGGGCTTGCCACGTTCATGGAGGAGAACCCCGCACTGGCCAGGAGGCTGGTGCAGAAGTGCCAGGAGACGAGCGCCGCCAGGCTGGCCGCGAGGAACGCCAGGGAGCTGACCCGGAGGAAGAGCGCCCTCGAGACGGCCGCCCTGCCGGGCAAGCTGGCCGACTGCACCTCGACCGATCCCGTGGACTCGGAGGTCTTCATAGTCGAGGGCGACTCGGCGGGCGGCAGCGCCAAGCAGGGCCGGAACAGGTTCAACCAGGCCATCCTTCCGCTCAGGGGCAAGATCCTCAACGTCGAGAAGGCGCCCCTGCACAAGATCCTGGTGAACGCGGAGATAAAGGCCATCGTCACCGCCGTGGGCACGGGGGTCGGCGAGGACGACTTCGACCTCGCGAAGCTGCGGTACGGCAGGATAATCATCATGACCGACGCCGACGTGGACGGCGCCCACATCAGAACCCTGCTGCTCACGTTCTTCTACAGGTACATGCCCGCCCTGATCGACCGGGGGCACATCTTCATAGCCCAGCCGCCCCTCTTCGGCGTCCACGCCGGGAAGCGGTCCTACTACGCCTACAACGAGAAGGAGAGGGACAGCATACTCGAAGAGGTCGGCACGGACAGGGCCACCGTGCAGAGGTACAAGGGCCTCGGCGAGATGAACCCCTCGCAGCTGTGGACCACTGCGATGGATCCCGTCACCAGGACGATCGTGAAGGTGCGCATGGAGGACGCCGTGGAGGCGAGCCACATCTTCTCCGTGCTCATGGGAGACGAGGTCCAGCCCCGCAAGGAGTTCATACAGGAGCACGCGTCGGAGGTGAGGAACCTCGATGTCTGAGAACATGGCTGACGATGTGAAGACGCCGGACCAGCCGCCATCCGCAGGCAGCCGCGTCATACTGGTCGATCTCGAAGACGAGATGAAGCGCTCCTATCTCGAATACGCCATGAGCGTCATCGTCTCCCGCGCCCTCCCGGACGTCAGGGACGGGCTGAAGCCCGTGCACAGGCGCATCCTGTACTCGATGTACGAGCAGAGGCTGACGCATCAGAGGCCTTTCAAGAAGTCCGCCACCGTGGTCGGAGACGTGCTCGGCAAGTACCATCCCCACGGCGACAGCGCCGTGTACGACGCCCTCGTGAGGATGGCGCAGGACTTCTCCCTCAGGCATCCGCTCGTCGAGGGCCAGGGCAACTTCGGGTCCGTCGACGGCGATCCGGCCGCGGCCTACCGTTATACCGAGGCGAGGATGTCCCGGATCGGCGAGGAGATGCTCAGGGACATCGACAAGGAGACGGTGGAGTTCACGCCCAACTTCGACCAGAGGCTCTCGGAGCCGGCGGTCCTCCCATCGGGCGTCCCCAACCTCCTGCTGAACGGCTCTGCCGGCATCGCCGTCGGGATGGCCACCAACATCCCCCCCCACAACCTGAGGGAGCTCGTGGACGCTTGCCGGCTGCTTCTCTCCGATCCATCGGCGGGTGTCGAGGAGCTCCTCGGGGTGGTGAAGGGGCCCGACTTCCCCACCGGCGGCATAATCATGGGGCGCTCGGGCATACGCGATGCCTACACCACCGGCCACGGATCGATCACCGTCAGGGGCAGGGCCTCGATACAGAAGTCCGAGCGTGGCCGCGACGCGATCATCATCACCGAGATCCCCTACCAGGTGAACAAGTCGACCCTCATCACCGAGATGGCCGAACTGGTGAAGCAGCGGAAGCTCGTGGAGATCTCCGACATCCGCGACGAGAGCGACCGCGATGGCATGCGCGTAGTGGTCGAACTCAAGCGCGAGGTCGTGGGCGAGATCGTCCTGAACCAGCTCTACAGGCACACGGACCTCGAAGTGAGCTTCGGCGCCAACATGCTGGCCCTCGTGGACAACAGGCCCGAGAGGCTCAATCTCGCCGAGATGCTGCGCCATTTCCTGGACCACAGGCACGAGGTGATCCTCAGGCGCTGCCAGTTCGAGAAGGCCAGGGCCGAGGAGCGCGCGCACATCCTCGAGGGACTCAGGCGGGCCCTGGACGTCATAGACCAGATCATCTCGATCATCCGGTCGTCCGCGAACCAGGAAGAGGCCAGGGCGGCGCTGGTCTCGGGATTCGAGTTCTCGGAGAAGCAGGCCCAGGCCATCCTCGACATGAGGCTCCACAGGCTCACCTCCCTCGAGAGGGCCGAGCTGGACGAGGAGTACGAGGGGCTCATGAAGGAGATCGCCGGGCTCTCGAAGATCATCGACGACCGCGCAGAGCTGAGCGCGGTGGTCCTGGCGGAGCTGGAGGCGGCCGCTGCGGCCTACGGCGAGCCCAGGCGCACCGAGATAGTCTCCGTCGAATCCTCGGACATGGAGATGGAGGACCTGATCCCCGACGACTCGATGGTCATAATGATGTCGCGGGCGGGGTACATAAAGAGGCTCCCGCTGGACACCTGGAAGAGCCAGCGCAGGGGCGGCAAGGGCCTGAGCGGGGCATCCACCCGCGAAGAGGACAGTCTGGAGCAGATATTCATAGCCACGAGCCACTCCAGCATCCTCTTCTTCACGGCCCTGGGCTTCTGCCACTGGCTGAAGGTCTACAGGATCCCTGAAGAGGGCAGGCACAGCAAGGGCAAGGCGGTGGTCAACCTGCTGGACCTCCAGGAGGGCGACAGGCCCGTGGCGACTCTCTGCGTCAGGGACTTCGCGCAGGGCGGCAACCTGGTTCTGGCCACCACTGACGGCACGCTCAAGAAAACCGCACTGTCCGAGTACAGCCGTCCCAGGAGGAAGGGGATCAGGGCCATCAGGCTCTCGGAGGGATCATCCCTCCTCAGCGCCGTGCTGACTCCCGGCGACGCCGAACTCCTGCTGGCCACCAGGCTCGGCCGGGCCAACAGGTTCTCGGAATCCGAGATACGCATGACGGGCCGCTTCACGAGCGGAGTCAGGGGCATCAGGCTGCAGGGGGGCGACGAGCTGGTCTCCATGGTTGTTCTGCAGGGTGAGGGCGATCTGCTCACCGTGACGGCGAACGGGTTCGGCAAGCGCACCCCGGTCGGGGAGTATCCGATGCATCACCGGGGCGGCGGCGGGGTGCGGAACATCAGGGGTCTGGACAGGAACGGACCCGTGGTCGCCGTTCGCCAGGTGAACGGTTCCGACGATTTGATACTTGTTTCATCCCATGCTATGGTGATAAGGTTGTCTGTCGCGGATGTCAGGCTCTGCGGGCGCAGCACCCAGGGTGTGCGCCTGATGGGCCTTCCCTCCGGCGACAAGATTGTCGACGCCGCCACAGTAGAACCCGACTCTGACGAGGTTCTCGAGGGGCACGATGCCGGGGACGGAACAGGCGCGGAATCCGACAGCGGCAGTACTAGCTAAGAAGCTGAAACTGTGGCACGTGGCCAACGAGCCTCGTCCCTCGCCGATTCCGGAGGTGAGGACGGAGGCGGCCCTGCCGGTCGACCTCCTGGATTCCAGCCACGCCGATCCGTCCATAGTGATGGAGCTGTCGGCCCTCCGCGTCTTCGACCTGAAGGGCTGGGAGCCCGTCTGCTCCGACGTGGCCCTCATCGTCTCGAAGCTCAGCCCCGCATCCCGGGAGAGGCTCGTGGAGAGCCTCTCCCTGATCTCATCCCCGCCCCCCGTCGAACCGAAGCTCGTCCGGAAGTGGCTGAGCGCCGTCAACAGCCTTCTGCCCTCGTCCTATCCCACCGCGATCATGGAGTTCTTCCAGCTCGCATGGATGTGGGAGCAGCTCAGGACCGTGACCGGGCTCGATCTCGAGAGGGTGATGGCACTCTTCTTCCGCGCCCTGAGAGGGGTGGGGGAGGGTCCGAGATCCGCGCCGATGATACACTTCCTCCTGCAGCTCGCCGGGAGATGGCCCGAGAGGTTCTGCTTCTGGCTGGACAGGACCGCCACCGGGGGACCCGACGTGATCCAGGCGCTGAAGCTCGCCGAGAGCATGACGCGTGATGCGGCGCCCCACGCCCGTGAGACCCTGCTCGACTTCGGCGCGGAGATGGGCTGGAGGTTCCTCGACGACGAGTCCCTTCCTCTCTGGCGCGCTGTCGGGCGTCTCGGCGAACTTCTCCTCCGGAGGATCCGTGGCATTGCCATCCCGGTCCAGTCCATGCAGCTCCTTGCAGGGGTGCTCGGGCAGATAGAGAAGAGCGGGGCGATGGAGTCGGTCCTCTCCGAGGCCAGGGTGCGGGTGGCCTCGTCCATGTTCTGCGAGCAGGATCCGGACGTCGTCGAAGAGGCCCTGGCCATGCAGCCCGAGGTGCACGGCGCCCTGCAGGCCACGGGGGAGATCGAGCTCATCGTGCAGGTCACGGCCCTGAGGGGGTCGTTCGTGAATCCGAGGCTCGTCGGTGAAGCGCTGGTGAAGCTCGCGGTGCTGGCCGGCGGCGGACGGCTGGACACCTCGGTCCTCCTGATGCTGATCGAGAAGTTCGAGGGTCAGGTCAAGGAAGCCCAGGTACTCGATGCGGTCGATGTCCTGTCGGGGATCGCCGGCAGCGTGCCGATACATCCCGTGGATACCTGGTTCAGGCTGATAAGACTCGTGGGCGCCGGCGGCGAGGAGAGGGACTCCTCGCGGGCCCACAGGAACGCGATGGCGAGAGTCCTCGAGGCGCTCGTGATGCAGCCCGATCCCGGGCCCAGCCTGGATGTCATCGAGGAGATACTGACCATTCCCAACCTGTCCTCCCCGGAGGTGTTCCAGGCCGCCGCCCTGCTGCTGCGCACGAACATACCCGCGGACAAGGCCGTGATCCTGAGGAAGACCGGCCAGTGCGCGAGGCTCCTTTCCCTCCTCTCCCCGGTGGACAGGGACAGGCTCCTTTCAAGCATTCCCCCGCAGTGGCTCACGGCTCTCGCAGCGGAGGAGACGGACTCCTTCCGGTCGGTGTGCGACGCACTCCTGAAGCTGGATTCCCAGGGCCGCATGCCGAGGTTCCTCGACAGGATCGTCAGCCCGCTCCTGGAGGAGATATCGGCCAGGGGTGACGTGTTCGAGGAGTACCTGGCCGCGGCCGTCGTGGAGTACAACAGGATGCCCGCCCAGGGCCGGGTTCGCGACACCGAGCACGAACTCCTGAAGAGGCTGTTCAGGACGGGTGACGGAGCCAAGACCATAGACAACCTGATATCCGACCTGCTGAAGGTGCCCGGGCTGGAGGGCGAACGGGCATCAAGCCTGATCGAGACCGTCAGGACGCTCTGCTCGGCGTTCGGCAGGCAAGCGGCATGGCAGGACCCGTCCGATGTCACCCTGGCGCAGTTCCTCGAGAAGGGGCTCCCCAGGATCATCTCGGCGCTCGTCGACTGCCCCGAGGCGCTGGACACCATAACGCCATCCCGGATGATGGACCTGGTCGGCAGGCTCATGCCGTCCAACTCCGTGACCGATGCCGATCCCCAGATCGCGAGGTGGCAGACCAGGACCGGGGCCTCGTTCTTCGGCATGGTCCTGCCCACGGCGATCGAGATCCTTCCCGACGAACCGGGGACGCTCGCGCTCTTCGTCGAATCCATATCCGACCAGGCGATGCGCTCGGTACAGGGGCTGCCTGCCGGAGCCGGGTACCTGAACGAGGTAGCGGGGCGTCTCGAGCACCTCCTCATCGAATCCTACGCCGCCAAGATCAGGATACTCGGCGGGAGGAGGGGCGAAGCGGCCCCCGAGATCCCCGAGAACTGGGCCGCCGACGTCTATTCGGGATGGAGCTCGGTCAGGGCCTCCGAGGCGGCGCTGATGAAGGAGGCCACGCAGGTCTCCAGGATCCTCACGGGCGACAGGAAGATCCAGAGGGTCTTCATCCACCAGGCCCGCAAGCTGTGGGAGGGCCTCTCCCGCGCGGGCCTGCTCGCCAGGCCCTCGATGCTCAGGAACCCGCGCGAGGGCATGGCTCTCGTCTCCGAACTCGCCCACGGCGAGCTGCTCGAGCTCTTCCGCCTCCACGAGCAGGGCGAGGGACTGGTGACCCCCCAGACCATCGAAAGGGCCGAGAGGGTATTCTCCCGCAGGACCTCCGACCATTCCGGCGAGAGTGCCAGCCGCACATGGCGCATGGAGGTGTTCACCCCGCTCGGCAACTGCCTCATCGACCTGCTCCTCCTCGATGGTGCGAGGACACCGGAGCTCGATACGCTCACCGACGGGTTTCTCGAGGTGGCGGAATTCCTGGGCAACGAGACGGGGGGCGACGAACTCCTCCTCGCCTTCCAGAGATGCCTCTCGTCCGGCTCCTACGGAGTGGGCGAGTCCGGGGTCGCGCAGGCCCTCAAGGCCGCCGAGAAGCAGCTCTTCCGCCCCCTGTGGCGCCGCAGGGCGATGAGCAGGATCGAACTCGTCATCGCAGGCATGGGCAACAGGGAGAAGCTCGTGGACCGCCTGCTGGACAGGGTTGCGAGGGAGCCCGGAGTCGTCTCCCAGGTGAAGTTCCTCCGGAGGTTCGGCCCGCTGTTCCTCACCATCGAGGAGGTGATCCTCGAGTTCGAGGACAAGCGGCAGGAGCTCGGCGTCAGGGACTGCCTGAACGGCGTCTGGCTGCTGGCGGGGAGCGGAAGGGAGCCCGCCGGCGTGGCAGAGGCCGCGAGGGAGGCCTTCGAGGCCGCCTCCGAGGTGTTCAGGAGCATACGCCGCAGGAAGGGCGAGATCACCGCCGTCGAGGCCGAGGAGATCAGCGCGGAGATGCGCCGGCGCTACAGGGACAACGCCGACGTGGTCGCGACATTGCTGAGGTGGACGCTCGATCCCGCGCGCGAGGAGCTGCTGGGCGTGCTGGAGGGGCACCCCGTCCTTCTCGAGACGATAAGCAGGGATACGGAACTCATCCACCTGATGGACGCGCTCTTCAGCGAGCCCGGCTTCCTGAACGGCGTCTCGGCCCTCGCCGATGATCCGGAGGAGCTCAAGGACCATCTCCTGAAGATGGCCGAAGGCAGGAGAGGCTCCCTGGAGGACGACGACTGAGATGAGAGTGGCGATAGTCTCCACGGGAGGCACCATCGACATGGTCCCGGGGCCTTCCGGGTTCCGCATCGACGAGTCCGGCACGGCTCCGGGCCGCCCCCCCGAGGGGGCCGTTCCGTCCGGATACGAGACCGAGCAGTTCAAGCTCTTCGCACTGCCGAGCCCTCATATGACGCCTTCCCGCATGGCGGAACTGTGCCGCTTCCTGGGCGGGCTGGCGGCCTCCGGCATGTTCGACGGGATAGTCGTGACACATGGCACCGACACCCTGGAGGAGAGCGCATTCCTCGCGGACGTCAGCCTGGGAAGCTCGTGCCCGGTGGTCTTCACGGCCGCCATGAGGAGTTCCTCGGAACTCGGCGTGGACGGTCCGAGGAACCTAAGGGGAGCCATCCTGACCGCCACATGTCCGGAGTTTCGTAATTTCGGAGTTGCGGTCGTACTGAACGACGAGATCCACGCGGCGGGAAGGGTGACGAAGACCTACACCAGCAACGTGAGCAGCTTCGCTTCTCCCGGTTACGGCCCCCTCGGCTTCGTGGACGAGGACAGGGTCTTCCTCGTGAACCGGCCGTGCTGGAGGCTGGAACTGCCTCCCGGCGAGCTGTACCTCGACGAGAGGGTCGGCCTGGTGCGAACGGCCGCCGGGCTCGGTGCGCGCGAACTGCGCTTCTGCCGGGAGTCCGGCGACAGGGCCGTGGTGCTCGAGGCCTTCGGCAGGGGTAACGTGCCACCCGACGTGGCCGACGAGGTCGGGGAATCCGTCCGTCACGGCATGCTCGTCGCCGTAGTGAGCAGATGCTATGTGGGCCGCGTCCTCGGGGTCTACGGCTATCCCGGCGGAGGGTCCGACCTCGCATCCCGGGGCGCGATGCTGGCTGGAGACATGCACGGACACAAGCTGAGGCTCTTCCTGATGGCCGCCCTGGGTGCCGGGCTCGACAGGGAGGCCGTTTCGGCGCTCCTGGAGCGGCTGTGACCGCACGCGCGGGACTGGAGGATTCATGTCTGGCGGCGGGCTGACCATCTCCCTGATCCCCCACAGCGGAAAGCCGCCCAGGCAGATGGAGTTCTCCGGCACCCGCCTGTTGCTTCTGCGCGTCGGCGCGGGTTTGACTATATTGATCCTCCTGGGTGCAATCCTGATCATCGCGCTCGGGGTGGCCGGGTCGATCGGGAGCAGACCCCTGGCCGACAGGATCGAGGCGCTGGAGGATTCGCTCGAGGAGACCCGCGGCCTGGAGGCGAGACTCGACTCGATCGAGGCCGAGCTGGGCGAGATCAGGCTCGTACGCGAGAGGCTCGAGAACATTTCCGAGCTGGCCGGCCCCTGAGGGGGTGGGCCTGGGAGGCTGGCAATGGGCCGTGACGATTCATCACGCGCGTCCTCGATGAACTCCATCGTCGGGTCGGGAAGCGTCTTCAACGGGACTCTCAGGATGGACGGGGGCCTGCGTGTGGATGGCACGGTCGAAGGCCAGATCGACGTCTCCGGGACCCTCACGGTAGGCCACGACGGGTTGATCCGGGGCGACGTGAGTGCGACCCAGGCGATAATCGGCGGGACCATAATCGGCACGGTCCGTGCCGACCGGCAGCTCGAGCTCCAGCATGGATCCAGGGTCGAGGGCGACATATTCACCAGGTCTCTGATAATCGAGGACGGTGTCTTCTTCGAGGGCAACTGCCGCATGCGCCCCGAGGGGGAGCACGAATCCTGACATCCGTCCCGTGTGGAAAATGTGGAAAAGCCCCCCGAGTTGTGCAGAACCAGACAAAGCGTTTGATATCTTGCATTTGTGCCTGCCATCTAAAGGGATTTGGAAGGTGGTTTCCACAAGTCGATGATGCAGAGTGTCGACTTCATCGAAAGGCGGAACCGGTTTGACTGGCTCCCTCGACATCCTTAGACAGGCCGAGAACGAAGCCCGGCAGATTCTCGAGGACGCAAGGCGCAAGGCGGCATCGGTGAGGGCGGGCATCAAGGACGAGACGGCCTCCCTGCGCGAGGAACTGGTGCGCCGGGTGGCATCCGAGGCCGGGAAGAGGAATTCGGCCGTGCAGGGCGCTGTGGCCGGCGAGAGGGACAGGCTGATGAAGGAGGCGGAGAGTGCCGTGGCGGCACTCCGCATGCGGGAGGACGAGATCTCCGGAAGGGCCTACGAGATCCTGTCCGGCCGTCTGACGGGGCGGGAGTAGCGGCTTGGCCATCGACAGCGTCTCCAAGGTTCAGGCGGTCTGTCATTCCTCCGCGCGTGACGGTATGGTCGCCGTCCTGGAATCGAGCGGCTCCTTCCATCCGGTCTCCCGCGAGGAAGGACACGACTGGCTGCTTCCCGCCGGCACGGACACCACCATGCTCGCGGGGCAGATCGACGAACTCGAAGCGGTGATCGGCTTCCTCAGGGAGTTCGTGCCGAAGCCCGGTCTCTCCGAGAGGATGGGGGCCGTCCCGAGGAGCGTCCCGGCCGAGAGGCTCTCCGCCCTCCTCGAAGACGACGAACTGCTCTGGAGGGCGCGGCGCGCCTGGCGCATCGCCATGCTGATCTCCGAGCGCAGCGGCGACCTGCGGGAGACCGTCGAGGAGATCTCTTTCCTCGAAGGCTGGTCCGGCCTTCCCTGCGCGATCGACGAACTCGGCAGGCACGGCTCCTTCACCGCCCAGGCGGGCTTCTGCCCGGCCGAGAACGCGCCCGGACTGATCGGGCTCGGACGCTCCGAACCGCTTCTATCCGTCGAGCCTGCCGGGCCGTCGACCCGCAGGGAACCGGCAAGACTACTCGTCGTCACTCACGACGGCGCTCCCGAGGAGGTCCGCCAGGAGATCGTCCGGCTGGGATTCTCGGCCGTCGACTTCGCTGCGCGCCGTGGCGGCGTGCGCAAGCTCCTGGAAGCCTCCGAACTCCGCAGGAAGGCCCTCGAGAAGCGCATCGAGGCCTTCAGGACCGAGGCGGCCGGACTGGCCGCGGATCTCCCGGCTCTCGAAGAGCTGCGCGATGCCGCAGGCATGCTCCTCGAGCGGCTTTCGGCCGCCGGATCGGGCCTCCGGGGCGACAGGCTGTTCCTGATTCGAGGCTGGGTGCGGAACCGCGATCTCGGAGTGCTCGAGAAATCGATCTCCGGACTCGGCGATGCCTTCCTCGAACGGATCGAGCCGGAGGAGGGCGAGGTCCCGCCTTCGGCCGCGACGGAATCGGGACTGATCGACCCGTACATGATGCTCACCGAGATGTTCGGCAGCCCCTCGCCGTCCGACCCCGACCCGACGCCCCTGATGGCCCCGTTCTACTCGCTCTTCCTCGGCATATGCATAGGCGACGCGGGATACGGCATGTTCCTCGCCCTCATCTCGGGACTCGGGCTGCTTTCCGCCAGGCGCAGGGGACAGAGGAACCGGCTCTTCGGAATCCTCTTCCAGGGCGGCCTGGCCGCGATAGTGGTCGGGGTCTTCTTCGGCGGCTGGTTCGGGATGGACAGGGCGCTCCTGCCCGCCTTCCTCGCCGCGCCGGCGCGCCTTCTCGATTCCCTGGTGCCCGGAGGCGCCGCCTACAGCACCTCCATGCAGTTCCTCTACACCACGATGGCCCTCGGCATAGTGCAGCTCCTCGCCGGCGTGGTCGTGAACTTCGTCAAGCGCTGGAAGGCGGGAGAGCGGCTCACCGTGATCCTCGAGCAGACGGGATGGATTCTCTCCACCCTCGGGCTCTTCCCGTGGCTCTTCAACCACTACCTGCTGGTGGGTGTCCTGTACGACAGCTCGGGCCCGCTCGACCGCGTCTTCCTGATGAGCCTCCTCGCCGGCGCGGTGCTCATCTTCGTCATGGGCGGCCGCGAGGCGAAGGGTTTCGGGAAGGTCGGGCTGGGCGCCATGGCCGCCTATGGCATAGTGAACCTGCTCGCCGACGCGCTTTCCTATTCGCGGCTCTTCGCCCTCTCGCTCTCCGGCGGCATCATAGCCACCGTCGTGAACCAGATCTCCCGCATGCTGCCGGGTACCGACATCCCCGGGGTGGGGCTCCTCATCACCATCCCCGTGCTCATAGGCGGGCACCTCTTCAACATCGCGATGTCCGTCCTCGGCGGTTTCATCCATACCGCGAGGCTCCAGTTCGTCGAGTTCTTCGGCAAGTTCTACGAGGGTACGGGGGCCCCTTTCTCCCCGTTGCGCTACAGACCGCAGTACGTCAACATCGTCCGGAAGAATCCCGAAGGGGGTAGCAGGTGAACGAGTTCCTGTCATACTCCGGTGTTGCCCTGGCCGCCGCTCTGGCGGGCATAGGCTCCGCCATAGGCGTCGGAATGGTCGGCCAGGCGGCCGCCGGAGTGCTCAGCGTCGATCCCAAGAAGTTCGGAAAGCTCCTCCTGCTCGTTGCCCTCCCGGGTACGCAGGGCATCTACGGCTTCGTCATCGCGTTCCTGCTCCTGCAGAAGGTCCAGGCGCAGGCCGAGATCACATCCACCTTCGCGCTGCAGGCTTTCCTTGCCGGGCTCCCCGTCGCCTTCACCGGGCTGCTCTCCGCCATCCACCAGGCAAAGGTCGGCGTGTCAGGCGTGGCCCTCGCCTCCAAGCAGCCTGCGGATGCCACCAAGGGCCTGATCCTGGCCGTCTTCGTCGAGTTCTACGCCATCCTCGGCTTCCTCGTCTCCTTCCTCATGCTGCCTTAGGCGGGCGGGATGTCTCTCGAAGCCATCGCCGAACGCATCAGGGAGGATGCCGCGAAGGAGGCCGAGTCGATCGCCGGGGCTGCCGATGCCGAGCGCAGGGAGGCCCTGGATGCCGCCCGGAGGCAGCTCGAGGACGAATTCACGCGGAGCCTCGACAGGATTTCGAGGGAGGCCTCCGAACAGGAGGCGAGGCTGAGGTTCCACGCCGCGAGCGAAGCCGGCCGTCTCGTCGAGAACGAGAAGAGGATGCTCCTGGACCGGGCCATCTCGAACGCAGTCGACAGGCTTGCCGGACTCCCGCCGGAACAGTACGGCGAGCTCATCTCCTCGATACTCGCATCCTGCACCATGACCGGTGATGTCGAGGTGTCCATCTCCCCGGGCGACGAGGGCAGGATAACGCCCGCCCTCCTGGCCGGGGCCTCGGGCGGGGGCAGGAACTTCCACCTGTCTTCCGTACGGCACGCGGGCAGGGGCGGTGTCGTTCTGACATCTGGCGGAGTGAGCCTCAACGCGACATTCTCCATGCTCGCCTCGCTCGAGCGCGAGCGGATCGTGATGCAGCTCGCCCCGCTCATCGCCGACGCCGCATCCGGGACAAAGGGATGAGGAACCTCTACCTCTTCCCGAACGGCAGGGTCGGCGCCCTCGAGAAGGACCTCCTGAACGCGCGGACATGGCAGATGCTCCTTTCCGCCGTCGACGGGGCCGAGGCCGCCAGGCTCCTGGCCGACACCTGGTACGGGAGGTTCCCCGGCCTTGCGCAGGGTTCCTTCGAGTCGGTGTTCGACGCGGCCCAGGCCGCCACCGAACAGGAGCTGGTCGAGCTGGCCGAGGATCAGGGCCTTGTCAGGGGGATACTCCACAGGCGCGACGCCAGGAACGCCCGATACATCTGGAAGGCGGCGCTCTGCGGCCCTGCAGGTGCGATTCCCGAGCTCGAGAGGCCTGGGATGTTCGAACACCCCGTGCTCGAGGCGGCGCTCGCGGACGAGCGAGCGCGTGCGCTCCTGCCGCGGGCGATGGCGTCTGCAGCGGAGAAGCTCTCCGGCATGCCCTCCCCGACGCCCCTCGAGATCGACTCGGTGCTCGACGCCATGGCAGTCGAACTCGAACTCGAGGAACTCCCGGGCATGGAGCCCGGATTCAGGCGCTTCCTCGAAGCCCTAGTGGACATGAGGAACCTGATGATCTGCCTCAGGCTCGTCTCATCGGGCAGGAGGGCCGGAGTCACCCCCGGCGCCCTGTTCCCCGGCGGTTCGGCCTCCCGTGAGGCACTCGCGGCAGCCGCGCTCGAAGGCACCCTCCCCGATCTCGTATCGGAGACCGGGAATCTCGAACGACTCGGGCCGCTCGTGCGCGAAGCCGTCTCCTCGAGGTCGTTCCTCGAGCTCGAGCGCGAGTCGGACAGGATCCTCATGGACATGCTCGACGCCGGGTCCTTCGAGCTGTTCGGCCCCGCGCCCCTGGCCGCATTCCTCCTCAAGAGGGAGATGGAGATCTCGCACCTCAGGATCCTGCTCTCGGCGAAATCCGCCGGGATCGACAGGGCGCGCCTCCAGCGGCGCCTCCCCAGGGGGTAGGCACTCATGCATGGGCAGGGCATCGCGTTCATAGGCGACCCGGACTCCTCGCTGGGCTTCAGGGCCCTGGGAGTGGCGGTCTCCAATCCCTCCGGGGCCGAGGAGGCAGCCAGGGCCTTCAGGAACTCCGTGAACGGCGGGGCGGCTGTGATAATCGTAACGGAGGCCGTGCTCGACCATCTCCGGGACGAGATCGAGAAGACGGCAGCCAGGGCAATACCGGCGGTCATCGTGCTGCCGGGGATCTCCGGTTCCGCGGGCCGCGGCGGAGAGACCATCAGAAGACAGATAACGCGAGCAGTGGGCGTCGATCTCATGGCCGAGGACAGACAGCCCGCGGAGGGTTCCAGCCGATGACAAAGGGCACCATCAGGAAGGTCGCCGGCCCGCTGGTAGTCGCGGGCGGCATGCCCGAGGCCAGGATGTACGACGTCGTGTACGTCTCGGACATGAGGCTCCTGGGCGAGATCATCGAGATCAAGGGCGACTCCGCCTCGATCCAGGTCTACGAGGAGACCTGGGGGCTGGGGCCGGGCGACCCCGTCTACAGCACCGGGGAGCCTCTCTCCCTCGAACTCGGGCCCGGTCTCCTCTCCTCGATCTACGACGGGATACAGAGACCGCTGGACAAGGTCAGGGAGAAGTCCGGAGACTGGATATCGAGAGGCGTCAACATCCCGGGGCTCGATCACGGGAAGAAGTGGGAGTTCAGGCCGTCGGCCCGCGCCGGCGACGCGGTTTCGGGCGGGGACATCATCGGCACGGTGCCCGAGACGGACGTGGTCGAGCACAGGATCATGATCCACCCCAGGTTGTCCGGGACTCTGTCCTGGGTCGCTCCCGCCGGTTCGTACACCATCGACGAGGTGGTGGCCAGGGTGAAGACCGCCCAGGGCGGGGAGTCCGAGGTGAGGATGCACCAGAAGTGGCCCGTCAGGCAGGCGAGGCCGGTCCTGAGGAAGATGGCGCCCTCCGAGCCCCTGATCACCGGGCAGAGGGTCATCGACGCCTTCTTCCCCCTGGGCAAGGGCGGTACGGCCTGCGTGCCGGGGCCCTTCGGCAGCGGCAAGACGGTCATCCAGCACCAGCTCGCCAAGTGGGCCGACGCCGAGATCGTCGTCTACGTCGGCTGTGGCGAGCGCGGCAACGAGATGACGGACGTGCTCCAGGAATTCCCCGAGATCCTCGACCCCCGGAGCGGCAAGCCCCTCATCCTGAGAACGGTGCTGGTCGCCAACACCAGCAACATGCCCGTCGCGGCGCGCGAGGCCAGCGTCTACACCGGCATCACGATAGCCGAATACTTCCGCGACATGGGCTACTCCGTGGCGCTCATGGCCGACTCGACCTCCAGGTGGGCCGAGGCCATGAGGGAGATGTCGGGCCGTCTCGAGGAGATGCCGGGCGAGGAGGGCTATCCCGCCTATCTCGGAACGAGGATCGCGGAATTCTACGAGAGGGCCGGGAAAGTGCACTGTCTCTGTGCAGGCGAGCGGGAGGGAGCCCTCACCGTCGTGGGAGCCGTGAGCCCCGCGGGCGGCGACCTCTCGGACCCCGTGGTGCAGGCCACGCTCAGGGTCGTCAAGGTATTCTGGAGCCTGCAGGCCAGGCTGGCGTACATGAGGCACTTCCCCGCGATCGGATGGCTCGAGAGCTACTCCCTGTACACCGCCAACCTCGACGGATGGTACTCGAAGGAGCTCGATGACGGCTGGTCATCCCTCCGCGACAGGGCGATGGCCCTTCTGCAGGACGAGGCCAACCTCCAGGAGATAGCCAGGCTGGTCGGGGCCGAGTCGCTCTCCCCCGACGACCAGCTCACCCTCTTCACCGCGCGTTCGATCCGCGAGGACTTCCTGCACCAGAACGCATTCCACGAGGTCGACACGTACTGCTCGATGAAGAAGCAGGTCCGCCTCCTGGGTCTCATCATGAGGATCCACGAGTCCCTCGCAGGGGCTCTCGGGGCCGGTGCGGCGCCGAGGGACCTCTTCTCTCTCCCGTTCCGCGAGTCCGTTGCCAGGGCCCGGTACATGCCCGAGGACAGACTCGGCGACATAGACCGGATCCACGAAACCGCGGACGCAGAGATCCAGGGGCTGCTCGAAACTGCGCGGCGCGCGGGGGAGGGTGCCTGATGATCCGCGAGTACAGAACCACAGTCGAGATCGCAGGCCCGCTGATGTTCGTGGAGAACGTGTCTGGCGTCACGTACGAGGAACTGGCCGAGATAGAGCTCCCCGACGGCACGATCCGCCACGGCAGGGTGCTCGAGGTCAACGGGGCGATGGCCCTCGTGCAGCTCTTCGAGGGCTCCAGCGGAGTCGGGATTACGCAGAGCGTCGTGAGGTTCCTCGGGAAGAGCGTCGAGCTGGGGGTCTCGGAGACGATGCTGGGCAGGGTGTTCGACGGGCAGGGCCGCCCGAGGGCTCCGTTCGACACTTCGCCTCCCGTCGTGCCCGACAGGATGATCAACATCAACGGATCCCCGCTCAACCCGTACGCGAGGGACTATCCCGCGGAGTTCATCCAGACAGGGCTGAGCTCGATCGACGGGATCAACACCCTCGTTCGCGGGCAGAAGCTGCCCGTCTTCAGCGCCAGCGGCCTGCCCCACTCGGCGGTTGCCGCCCAGATCGCGCGGCAGGCCAGGGTGCTCGGCGAGGGAGAGAGCTTCGCCGTGGTCTTCGCCGCACTGGGCATCACGTTCGAGGAGGCGGACTACTTCATCCGCGACTTCAAGTCGACGGGCGCCATGGACAGGGCCGTGGTCTTCCTGAACCTGGCCGACGACCCGGCGATCGAGAGGATCGCCACGCCGAGGCTGGCCCTGACGGCGGCGGAGTACCTGGCGTACGAGAAGGACATGCACATCCTGGTCATCCTGACCGACATGACGAACTACTGCGACGCCCTGCGCGAGATCTCGGCCGCGCGCCGCGAGGTCCCCGGGCGGCGGGGCTACCCCGGCTACCTCTACACCGACCTCTCGACGATCTACGAAAGGGCAGGCCGGGTGAAGGGGCGCAGGGGTTCCATCACGCAGATACCGATCCTGACGATGCCCGAGGACGACAAGACCCATCCGATTCCCGACCTGACCGGATACATCACCGAGGGACAGCTCATCCTCAACAGGGAGCTGCACAAGAGGGGCGTCTACCCGCCCATGGACGTGATGGAGTCGCTCTCGAGGCTGAAGGACAAGGGAATCGGACGCGGCAAGACCCGCGAAGACCACGCCGACCTCTTCAACCAGCTCATGGCGGCCTACTCGGCAGGGAAGAACGCCCGGGAACTCGCGGTCATCCTCGGCACGGCCGCCCTCAGCCCCCTGGACCAGGACTACCTGCGCTTCGCCGAGGAGTACGAGAGGCGGTACATCAGCCAGGAAGAGGGCGAGAACCGCACGATAGAGGAGACGCTCGATCTCGGGTGGGATCTCCTCAAGCTCCTTCCGAGGGAGGAGATGAAGAGGATCAGGCCCGAGTACCTCGACAGGTACTGGCCGGCCGGGGAAGGCGCCTGATGGCGGTCGTCGTCAGGGCTACCCGGATGGAGCTCCAGCAGCTCCGCAAGAGGGCGGCCCTCGCGCGGAGGGGGCACAAGCTCCTGAAGGACAAGCTCGACGAGCTGATGAGGCAGTTCAAGATCCTCATCGCCGAGTACATGGGCGCCCGTCAGAGGATCGAGGCCGAACTCCGCGAGGCCTACAGGGAGTTCATGTTCGCGAGGGCCTCGATGAGGCGGGAAGCCCTGTCCGACGCACTCGACTACCCCGGGGCCGTCGCGGTCGTGAAGAGCTCCACCCGCAAGGTGATGAACCTGACGCTGCCGGTCTTCGACGTCACGATGGAGGGCGGCATCCACAACTACGGCATGCTCGACACCACGCCCGAGCTGGATGCATCCCTCGAGGTGTTCGCCCGCGTGCTGCCCGGGATAGTCCGCCTCGCCGGGCAGGAGAAGGCGATAGGGATACTCGCGTCCGAGATCGACAGGACCAGGCGGAGGGTCAACGCCCTGGAGTACATCCTCATCCCCGAGCTGGAGGGCGCCGTGTCCGCGATCAGGCTGAAGCTCGAAGAGATAGAGCGGGGAAATCTCACCAGGTTGATGAAAGTCAAGAAGATGGCCGAGCAGAAGCGGGAGGCCGCGAGGCCCGGAGGGCCGTCCTGAGCGCCTGGTTTGATTGACATATCTCTACAGGACCGTAATTTACCATCAAGCCCGGGTGCTCCGGGCCGGTCTGTTCGTTCCGCTCTGGAGGGTGGAGATGGCCGAAGCGAAGGTTGCCAAGAAGGCCCCGGTCAAGGCTGCCAAGGAACCGAAGGTGACGGCTAAGACCGCAGCCAAGAAGGTCGAGAAGGCGGTGAAGACGGACAAGGTGGAGAAGGCCGAGAAGATAGCCGCCAAGGTGGCGAAGAAGGAGGCCGCCCCCGCCAAGGCCGCAGCCCCCAAGACCGTAGGCAAGTGCGGCGGCTGCAAGACCAAGAAGTAGATCAGGCTATCCGATAGAGAGGGGGGCCTTCACCGGCCCCCCTTCTTCATCCAGAACGCTTTTAACTCCTTTAACTTTCTCCTTTGTCCGTCTGGAGCAGGTCGGGGGGGATCGGAGAAAGTTTAAGGAGTCAAAAGCGTTCTGGGGAGCCGGGAACCGGGGCCGGGGGGCGGTCAGGGGCGATCGACCTCGATGCGGACGTCCCCCTTCGCACCGGCTCCGTGGAGGGTCCCCACCAGAGCCATCACCACTTCGCTGATGACCCTCCCCGGATAACCCGAGAGGGGGATCGGCGTCCCACCGATCCACAGCCTGACTCCGCCGATGGGGGCGCTCCTGCCCATGCGGCCTTCGGTTCCGGCAGCGATTCCCAGCAGGTGGAGCGTCACGCCGTGCGACAGCCCGTCGAGCCTGGGGAACCCGGGAGAGTCGAACCCCCAGGTTGCCAGACACCCCTTCATGGCTGCTCCGGCATCGAGCGCCACCCAGGGCAGGTCCGTTCCGGGCAGGTCCACGAGGGTCAGATCGGCCGGTATCGCGGCGTAGTCGTCGAAGGACTCCGGATCGATCCCCGGACGCACGTACGTCAGCCTGGCCTCCGGCGCGATCAGGGTCAGGCTTTCGAAGGGATAGCTGTTGTAGGGATCGGGATCCCCGGTGCTGTTCCAGGCTCCGGCGAAGGATACCGTGATCCCGTCGTTCTCCGAACACGTACGGGCCATCGAGACGGCGCAGGCGAGCCTCGACTCATGGGAGCCGCCGCGCAGCGCGACGCACCTTCCGGGCTTCATCTCATACCTCCGATCCAGATCGTGTAACCGACGAGCTCCCGCCATCGTCCCGGCACATCCCCAGCAGGACGGACACCGCTTCGCAGGCCATGATGGAGGCGGCCAGCGACACCCTCGCGGAGAGGGTACCAAGCGACAGATCGCTCGACTGGTCCCCGACCAGGATCACGGATCCGTGCCTCTCGGTCCTTATCCCGCCGGGATCCCCCGCGCCTGCAATGCCTGAGACCGCGACGATCGGCGTCCCTTTCATCTCCGTGAGCCACTCCTCGAGAGCCTGCACCTTGGTCGACGCATCGTCGAGCGCTTCGATCAGTATCGAACACCCCTCGAAGTATCTGCAGAATCCGCCGGGGACGAGCCTTTCCGCGACCGCCCGGAACTGCGTCCCGGTTCCCAGCCTGCGGATGTTCTCGGCGAGGGCCTCGACTTTGGGCATGCCGACCTGGTCGGCGAAATAGGCCTGCCGGTTCAGGTTGCGCATTGACACGAAATCGTGGTCGACTGCCACGAGACGGCCGATCCCGGCCCTCGCGAGAAGCATCGCGACATTCGATCCTATCCCGCCTGCGCCCGCGATGCCCGCGGTGGAGGCTGAAAGCGCTCGGCGCACGCCGGGCGGGTTGTCGATGAAGACCTCTTCACCGATTCCGCCCGGGCTTCCGGGCAGCGCATCCATCCATTCGCCGGAATCCTTCTCCAGAGCCACGTGAATCCTCCAGCCGCCCGGCCGTGATCCCGCCGGCGCTCCATGTCCGTCGCGACACCGTACTGCACGGCTGACGACCCGACAGTATTGCCACATCCGGCGCCGGAAGCTAGGTTTGATCCGGTATAGCGGAAGCGGAGCCGCCGGGCGACAGACCCACCGCCCGGAAGGTTCCGCGCCTTCGGTCCACACCATCATCGCCTCCGGCGCAGAGACGCCGCGGGAGCGGAGGTATGCCGTGCCGTCCGTGAAGAGACTCGCCAGCGACAGTTCGAAGTGCATCGGGTGCGGGGCCTGCATGACGGCCTGTTCGACCCTGTTCTTCAAGGTCGACGACCCGGCCCGGTCGTGCATCTCGGTGACCCCCTCCGATAGCGGCTCGAAGATCACGGTCTGCGACCAGACCTGCAGGCTCTGTGTCGCCGAATGCCCCGTGCAGGCCCTGACCGTCTCGTCCCAGGGCGTGGTGATGCTGGACAGGAAGCTGTGTGTGGGATGCCTCGCCTGTGTTGCCGTCTGCCCCATCGGCGCGATCAGGCACTATCCCGGGTCGGCGAACCCGTTCAAATGCATCGCCTGCGGCGCCTGCGCACGCAAATGCCCCACTGGAGCGATCGGCATCGTAGTCGAGGAGAGATCATGACGGAAAGCGGATTCGACATCGCAGGGCTCGAGGCGGGGCACCGGCCCGTCTCGGAGTTCAGATACGAGAAGAGGCCTGTCGTGAGGGGCTACAACGACAGGACCCTCTATGTGAACGTCGGGAACGGACGCATCGCCGAGAAGCCGGTCTCGGCCGACATGAGGGCCAAGTTCACGGGAGGGAAGGGATACGGCCTGAGGCTCCTGTGGGATGCCGTGAACCCCTCGACGAAGTGGGACGATCCCGAGAACGAGATCAACATCGCCATGGGGCCGGTCTGCGGGAACACCAACTATCCCGGCTCGGGCAAGTCCCTCGTCGTATCCATCTCCCCAACGACGGGGATCCCGATAGACTGCAACGTCGGGGGCTACTTCGGGCCCTTCCTGAAGTTCGCCGGGTTCGACGCCCTGGAGGTTCAGGGCAAGGCCGACAGGGACGTGATAGTCTTCATCGACGGGGACGATGGTGTGGTAAGCATCTTCGAGGCCCCGGGCGAGGCCGTCGACAGCCACGTCCTCGCGGAGCAGATGGTGGCCATGTTCTCCCGCGACGAGAAGGACAGACAGCACATCTCGTCGGTGTCGGCCGGCACCGGTGCCGAGCATGCCCTCATCGGATGCCTGAACTTCTCCTTCTACGACAAGCGAAGGAAGGTGGCCAGGCTGAAGCAGGCCGGCAGGGGCGGCATAGGGACCGTCTTCCGCGACAAGAAGATAAAGGCCCTCGTCGTGAGGTATTCCGGTCTCGATGTCTCCTCGAACAATCCGGCCGACCTGGCCGGCCTCCAGGAGACGGGATTGAAGCTGCACAGGGAGATCGTCACCCTCGACGATCAGCAGTGCAGGATGAGGGAGATCGGGACGGCCCATCTCACCGAGATCATGGACGAATACGACCTCCTCCCGACCCGCAACTACAAGTTCGGCAGCAGCCCCGATTCTCCCGGCCTCGACTCCCATGCCTTCTCCGCCATGGTCACCCACGGCCTCCCAGACGGCTGCTGGTACGGCTGCACCATGGCCTGCGCCAAGGCCGCCGACGGGTTCGAACTGGCGACAGGGCCCTACAGGGGGCACAAGGTCACGGTCGACGGGCCAGAGTACGAAACGGTGGCCGGATGCGGCTCGAACATCGGGGTCTATGATCCCAGGGTCGTGATGGAGCTGAACTTCTACTGCGACACCTACGGGCTCGACACCATCTCCTTCGGCACTTCCACGGCCTTCGTCATGGAATGCTGGGAGAAGGGCGTGCTCGACTCCACCCGCACCGGCGGGCTCGAGATGACCTGGGGCAACGGCCCGGCAGTGCTAGAGCTGCTCCACAGGATCGGCAGAGGGGAGGGATTCGGCCTGGTGGCCGGCCTCGGCGTCCGCGGGATGAAGAAGTACTTCGCGGAGCACTACGGAGCCGATCCGAAGCTCCTGCAGGACATCGGCTGCGAGTGCAAGGGGCTCGAGTACTCCCAGTACGTGTCGAAGGAGTCCCTCGCGCAGCAGGGCGGCTACAGCATGGCCCTCAAGGGCCCCCAGCACGACGAGGCCTGGCTCATCTTCATGGACATGGTGAACAACAGGATCCCGACATTCGAGGACAAGGCCGAGGCGCTCTACTACTTCCCGATGTTCAGGACCTGGTTCGGCCTGCAGGGCCTCTGCAAGCTCCCGTGGAACGACATCGAGCCCGCCGACAACGCGTCCACCGACGAGCCCGCCAAGGTCCCCGAGCACGTCGAGAACTATCTCGCGATCTACAAGGCGATCACCGGGAACGACCTCGACAGGGACGGGCTGATCCGGCAGTCGGCGCGGGTCTACAATTTCCAGAAGGTCTTCTGCATCAGGATGGGGAAGGGCCGTCGGATCGACGACTGGCCGCCCTACAGGATGATGGGTCCGGTAACCGTCGAGGAGTACGAGTCCCGGGCGGACAGGTACGACAAGCAGCTCAAGGAGCAGGTCGGCATCGACCCTTCCGGCATGGGCACGCCCGGGAAGGTCGCAGCCCTCAGAGCATACCGCGAGGACAGGTACGAGAAGCTGCTCGATGCCGTCTACAAGAGGAAGGGTTGGACCAGGGAGGGCGTGCCGACCGTCGAGACCCTCCACGACCTCGGCATAGACTATCCCGAGGTTCTGGAGGTAGTGAAACCCCTCCTGGAATGATCACCGTGAACGGTTCCCCCCACCCCTGGCGAGAGGGGATGACGGTGAGGGACGTCCTCGAGGAGAGGCGGTTCACCTTCCCTCTCCTCGTCGTCAGGATCGACGGCCGTCTCGTGCCCAGGGGCGACTACGCAGAGGCGCAGGTTCCCGATGGTTCCGATGTAGACGTCATGCACCTGATGAGCGGCGGCTGAAGGCCGCGCCCGATGCCGCCCGTCCGGGCCCTGCCCGGAGCAGGCATGGAGGAGAGATGATCCTGACCCTCGTCTTGGCAGCGGTGGTTGCGGGATCTTCGGATATCGACCCCACGGGCGGGGCATTCCTCTCGGTGGACCTGGATTCGCTGGAGACGGCCGCCAGGGATGCCTATGACGCGTCCGACTGGGAGACGGCGGCATCTGCGTATGTAGAGCTCCTGAGGCACGACACGGGAAACTCCACTGCGATCTACAACGCAGCTTGCTGCTTCGGCCTGATGGGCGACGCCGGGATGTCGGCAGCCTACCTGAGGGCTGCTGCCGCAGCCGGATTCGACGATGCCGGGTTCGCCTCGGAAGACCCCGACTTCGACCTGGTGCGTGACGACGCCTCGTTCTCCTCCGTGCTCGACAGCCTCATGGCCGTCTCGAGCGAAGACAGGGCCGGGATGGAGTTCATGGTCGAGGTCCCGAGCCTCGTCCCGGTGAGGGTGCTCCTGCCGGCCGACTACACCCCCGGGGCTGCGTATCCCCTGGTCATCGGACTCCACGGGTACGGCGGGAATGCGGCCGACTTCCTCGGACTCTACGGCAGGATCGAATCCCCGGGGTTCATCTTCGCCGTCCCCGAGGCGCCATACTCGATTTCGGCCGGCGGGGAGGACGCGTTCAGCTGGTCGACGTGGTCCGACGCCGACACCATGTCCTATGCCGGATCCATCGAGCTCTCGTCTCTCCTGGTGAGGAACACGGCTCTCCAGATGCAGGCCGCCTTCGCTCCCTCGTCGACCTGGCTCCTGGGCTTCTCCCAGGGGGCCGCGCTCGCGTTCCTCGCGGGCTTCGAGAACGCGGGGATCGTAGATGGTGTCATCGGCTTCGGCGGCTACGTCGAGGATCCCGGGCCGTTCCTCTCCGCACCGCCGTCTTCGAGGGATCTGCGGATCTTCGTGGCCCACGGGACCTCCGACAGGATAGTGGAGCCCGACGAGGGCAGAAGGGCCTTCGCCCTGTTCGATTCGCTGGGGTGCGACGCGGTGATGGCGGAGTTCGAGGGCGGCCATGGGATCGACGTCGCCACGCTGGCGGAGGCCATTCTCTGGATACAGGAGCAGATGCTCGAGATGTACGGGGGCTGATCCCCAGGAGCCGGAAATAGCGGGGGGGGGGGGGGGCGGGGCGCCCCCCCCCC
>JAUCPW010000046.1 GCA_030373045.1 Candidatus Fermentibacter sp. | reverse complement strand
ATGTGTATACGAGACAGGCCATGCCGGGGGTGAGGACCGCGCCGCCGGTGGCCTGGCCCATGGCATTGAAGAGGCGGTTGAGGCTGTTCCAGACCGCGCGGATGCCGGACCAGAGCACGATGAGCATGAAGACGAGGCAGATCAGGCCAATGCCGAGGGTGACGACGGGGTTGGCGGCGGCGGAGCCGGCCAGGAAGAAGGTGGTGACCAGGGACTGGATCAGGGCGATGACCACGGTCTGGACGATGAGCTCGATCCACTGGTCGACGATGGCGCGGGCGATGCCTTCGGTCTTTTTGAAGAAGGCGAAGAGGATGGCCATGCTGAAGGAGATGAAGGTCAGGCCCATGGCGATGGTGATGAGCAGGTACACGATCTGCTCGACGACGCCGAAGAGGACGAGGGGCCAGGCGGTGAACATGCGCGACTGGGCGGAGGAGGCGGTGCTGATGGAGGCGGCGCGCTGTGCGTCGTCCAGGGTGTCGAAGACGTAGGGGGACTGGAGGAAGTCGAAGTAGGAGCCGGGCAGGAACCATTCCTGGGGCACGCTGCTGAGGTAGGCGCCGGTGGCGGGATGGTAGAAGTGAGCCGGGCAGCCGGGGGAGTAGAGCGGCTGGGGGTAACCCATCACGTCGGGTCCGTCGGCGCGCAGGTAGGCCAGCGCGATGTCCAGCCCGTCGATGTCGCCGGGGGCGGTCGCGCCGGGCAGGTAGACGCCGAGGTAGTCGCACAGGGGCCCGAGGCCGAGGTCGGTGGTCTCGACCTGGTTGAGGGAGGAGAAGGAGCTGCCGACGGTGGCCTGCAGGCCCTGGAGGGTGCTGAGGTAGAAACCCTGGGCGAGGCGCGAGCGGAAGTCGTTCATGCCCTGGTAGAGGGCGGGACCGAGGGTGAAGAAGAGGGCGCCGGCGATGTACCAGGTGACCGCGCTGCGGAAGTGGACGACGTCGAGGCGGATGAAGGCAGCGAGGAGGTAGGTCAGGCCGAGGACGAGCAGGGCGGCGACAAAGGCGAAACGCACGGCGGTGCTGAGGCTGGCGTTGGTCTGCTGGATGAGGGGTGCGAAGGCGTTATCGACCAGCCAGGCGTTGATGACCTGGACGGTGTGGCCCATCATGACGAAGCCGCGCAGGAGGCTCCATTGGAGGCCGGCGAGGCTGAGGAGGATGTTGTACCAGAAGGCATCGATGGCCTGGCGCAGGCCGGCGAGGATGTCCATAGGGTGAGGGCTCCCTGGCTCAGCAGAAGGGGTTGGGCTGGTTGACCCAGGTGACTTGCGGGCTGCCGGCGGTCACGGTGGGGTCGAGGGCGAAGGTGAAGCGGTGGGCGAGGCCGGGTGGGGCGTAGGCGGCGAACCGAAAGACGCGCATCTGGCCGGGTGGCAGGGTGTAAAGGTTGGGATCGATGGTCAGGCCGGCCTCGTGTGCCGCGGCCTGGGACGAGGGCCAGACGCCGGTCAGGTCCCCGCCGGGTGTGGTGAGGGTACTCAGGAACATCTGGAGCGCCGGGAAGGTTTCGTAGGGCTGGCTGCCGAGGTTGTGGACTTCCAGCTGCCAGGAGTAGATCCGGCGTGGCTGACCGTGTTTGTCGGGCGAGGCGGGCAGGGACTGGACGGTGAGCAGGCGGAACTGGACGCGCAGGGGGGCGCCTGCGGCGCCGACGATGACGGGGTCATCGCGGAAGAAGTCCTGGGGCGGGGTGATGACATAGGGTGTGGGCAGGGGTGGGGGCGGGGTGCCGGGCAGGACGGTGGGTGGGATGGCAGTCGGGCAGGTGTAGACCGGCCCGTCCAGCAGGGTGGTGCCGCCACAGGCCAGGCTGACCCAGGTCAGGACCATTGGGACCATCCAGCCCACTCGCCGAGGGTGTTGTGCTTTGTTCATTGGTTCTCCTTGAAGGTTGATTTTGTTCCAGCGATCGCGGCGCACCGCTCTTTTCCTAAGGAATGAGACCGGGCTGGTTGCCGGGGTCGAGCAGCAGGGTGAAGCGGGTTTCCC
>JAUCPW010000045.1 GCA_030373045.1 Candidatus Fermentibacter sp. | reverse complement strand
TGGGGCCGCGAGGGCGACCGGCGCAAGGAACTGGAGGACGGCGGCGCGCTCCAGCTCTCGATCTATGTAGCCCTGCTGAAACGCCCCCACTCGATAGGCTACTACATCACGAGCAGGCAGCGGCTTCTCGTGGCCGGCTCCCGCAGTTTCGACAGCGTGAGGATCGAGGGGCCCACGCCGGGCGAGGTCTGGGATGCCGCCCGGGAGGCTCTGGCCGGGCGCCTGGAGCAGTTCGGCAGAGGCCTGATTGAAGACACCTGCGCCCTTGCCGAAGGTTCGACACCCCCGAAGAACAGCGCGCTGGTCGAGGGCAGGCTCGTCATCGCCCCCAAGCCCGACTGGTCGCCATACGGCTTCATCAGCGGCGGGCTGGAGCAGTCGTGAACCCGGTAGGGATCATCACTGCGAGCGCTGGAAGCGGGAAGACCTACAGGCTTGCCGAAGAGCTGTTCAATGCCGTGAGCAGCGGCGAGGCTCGCCCCGAAGCCATCCTTGCCACCACTTTCACGGTGAAGGCGGCTTCGGAGCTGAAGCAGAGGGTCCGCGCGAAGCTACTCGCCAGGGGGCGTTCGGCCGAGGCCGAGAGGCTCGCGGCGGCCAGGTTCGGCACCGTGAACGCCGTCTGCGAGAGGCTTGTCAGCGACTACTCCTTCGAGCTGGGCCTTCCGCCCGGCATGGCCGTGCTCGACGAGGCTGTCGGTGACAGGATCGTGAAGAGGGTCATCTCCTCTGTGCTCACCCGTGAGGAGGACGACCTGGCGGCGAGGCTCGACCACGCATTCGGGGAATGGAAGTGGCAGGAGGTGGTCGGCAACCTCATCTCCCTCGCCAGATCGAACGGCATCGGGCCAGACGCCCTGCCGGAGTTCGCGGAGAGGAGCAGGGAGGGCTGCCTGGCCCTCCTCGGCGAGCCGGAGGCTGACGGCGCAGGGATCGAGAGGTCATTCGTCGAGGCCGCTGAGAGGTTCCTGAAGGAATATCCCTCGCTCGGAGACACCACCGGCACGACACGGGGAGTCGTCGACAAGCTGACCGGCCGTATCCGCACGCTGCGGAACGGGCAGCCCATACCCTGGAGCGAATGGGCGACAACCGCTTCGGCGGCTGTCGGCAAGGGGTCGCGCGATGCCTTCGCACCCG